>JADLFD010000389.1 GCA_020845805.1 Verrucomicrobiales bacterium
AGCTTCACTTCCACGCCGTCCTCGTCATCCGCCGCTCCCGCGGGATTTGCATCATCGCCCGAGGATCCCGCGTTCGGCTGTCCATCGGCTTCCGCATCAATGCGCTGGCCGAGGAAGACATCGGGATTGATGCGATGCCGTGCGCCGTTGTTCTTGAGCGTGGTGGGATAGGTGGGGTCGGGTGCGTCCCCGAAGTCGAGATTCACCTGCGGGGTCGAGACCCGCACCGTGCCGTCCTCGACCTCTCCGTCGAACGCTTCGCCCGTGAACCCCTCCATTTTCACGCGGCTGAAACGAAAGCGAGTGAATGCACTGCCGGATTTGGCGTCGGTGGGCACGGCGAAGGTGAGATTATTCACGCCGCCCACGACCGAGGTGTTGGCGAAGATCTCCTCGCCCGGGTCGGACCAATCGCCGTCCTGGTTGAAATCGATCCAGGCCGAGAGCAGGCCTTGGGTGGAAGCTTGCACGGCGACCTGGCCGGTCTGACCGGGCACCAAGGGGACGCTGAGCGCCACGCCATCCTCGTCACTGGCGCTGCCTGCCGGCGCGGCGTCGTCGCCCGTGGCGGAAGCGGTGGGTTGGCCGTCGGTCTCGGCATCGATGCGGCGGCCAAGGAAGACATCGGGGTTGACGCGATGCCGCGCACCGTTGCTCTTCAGCGTGGTGGGATAGGTCGGGTCGGGCGCGTCGCCAAAGTCCATTTTGACCTCGGGCGCCGAAATGCGGATCTGGTAATCCTCCACTTCGCCATCGGGCGCCTCCCCGAAGTAGTCCTTCACCCCTTCGCGGCTAAGGCGGAAGCGTGCCAACGTGGCGCCCTCCTTGACCGTGGCCGGGACCACGAACCCGAGCGTGTTGACGCCTCCGAGCAGTGAGAAGGCGGTAAAGATGCGCTCTCCGGGATCCGCGAAATCGCCATCAATGTTGAAATCAATCCACGCATCCAGCCGCCCATCCGAACTGGCCTCGACGCTGAACGTGCCGGATTGCCCGGCGATGAGGGTCCCAACCAGCGACACGCCCTCTTCATCATCCAAGGTGGAAGGCGTGAGATCATCGCCGGTGGCGCTGGGGTTCGGTTGGCCGTCCTTCTCCGGGTCGAGCTGCTTCCCGAGGCTGAATCCGCGCAGCACACGATGGCGGGCGCCATCACTGGCCAGCACGGTCCGGTAGGTGTCCGGCGCGTCCCCGAAATCGAGGCTGACCTCCGGAGTGGCGATGCGGACGGCCAGATCCTCGACCTCGCCATCGGGTGCTTCGCCGGTGAAACCATCCAGCTTGGAGGTGGTGAAGCGGAATCGGCTGAAGGTGGAGCCATCTTTGGAGGCGGCGGGAACGGCAAACGACAGGGTATTGACGCCCGCAACCACGTTGGCGGCGGTGATGGCCTGCTCTCCCGCATCCAGCCAGTCCCCATCCCCATTGAAATCGATCCAGGCCCACAACAAACCCTTGATGGACGCGCGCACCGCGACGGTTCCCGTTCCGCCCACCGGCAGCGGTTCGGTGAATTGCACGCCGTCTTCATCGTCCGCGGCCGTGGGGTTGAGGTCGTCGCCCAACGCGCTCGGATGGGGCTGCCCGTCCGCCTCCGCATCGATCGAGGAGCCCAGGTACACATCTGCGTTGCGGACGTGGCGTGCCCCATCGTTCTTGAGCGTGGTGGGATAAGTCGGATCCGGAGCGTCGCCAAAATCGAATCGAACCCCTTGCTTGATCTCGACCTGGTAATCCTCGACCTCACCCGCCTCGGAACTGAATCCCGCGGCCTCCACCACCCCTTCCTGGCTGAGTCGGAAGCGTGCGAAGGTCCCCCCCAGCCGCGCGGCGCTCGGGACGACCACCGTCACCGTGGTGTCGCCGTTGACCAACCGCGCATTGACCACGTGCTCTTCGTTCTCGTTCCACTTCCCATCCCCGTCGAAATCGATCCAGCCATCCACGGCCCCTGCACTGCCTGCCGGCACGACCAGGCGCACCGTGAGACGCGCCGATTGCCCTGGCAGCAGCGGGTCCAGGAACAGGATGCCATCGTCCTGAGTGCCGTCTCCTGAGGCGGTGGTGTTGGGCTGTCCCTCCGGCTCGGCATCGTTGCTGGCGCCCAGCTGGTAGCCCTTCACCACACGATGTGTGGCTCCCGAATTGGCTCGAAGGGTCGGATACGGCGCGTCGGGGGCATCCCCGAAATCAAAGGCGGCCACATTGACGACGAAGCTGTCGGAGGTGGTGAGGGTGCCGTCGCTGACCGAGATCGTCACCGTGGCGGTTCCCTCGGCGCCCGGGATCGGGGTCACGGTCAGGGTCCGGGCCGCACCCGAGCCGCCGAGCACGAGTCCGCTCTGGGAGATCAGGGCGGTGTTGTCATGCGCGGCGCGAACCTGAAGGTCCGTTGCCGCGGTCTGCGCGTCCCCCACGGAAAAGGACAACCGTCCCGAAGTTCCGCCCGCGGGGATCACCTGGTTGGGCGTGTCGCTGATCGTGGGAGGGGTGTTCTGGTTCTCCACCGTGACGGCGAACGTTTGCGTGCCGCTCAGCCTTCCATCGGAGGCCGTGACGGCTACCGCAGTTTTTCCGGTCTGCCTCGCGGCGGGCGTGAGGCGGAGCGACCACACCCCGGTGCGACCCAGCGAGAGGGTGATGCCTTCCGTGGGAATCAGCGTCGTGTCCCGAGCCACCGCAGTGACTTTCAAGGCGGACTGCGCGGTATCGCCATCGGTGATGGTGAACGTGATGGGAGCACTCACGACGCCGGGAGCCACCACTTGGTCGGGGATGGCGGAGATCACCGGGGCTTGGGGCAGCAACGCCGGGGCGGCCAGAGCGGCCAGGAAGAAGAAGGCGGTACCGATCCATCCCATCCACCGTCCGGGCATCGAATTCCGCCCCGGAACCGCACGCCGGGGGCGTGGTAGAAGCATTGGTTTCATGTCGTCCCTTGCTCCAGCCCGCCAGCGTCGGGACGCACCAGGGCCGGTTGAACTGAATTCACGTCAAACGAAGAGCCGGCCCCAGGTTCATGCGCGGCCTGCGCGTCGGGCGCACGGGGACCCGCTCCGATCCGGTCGTGGACCGAAGGAGCGGCCGGCGCGAGGCCGGCGTTGAGGATTTCCACCGTCTCAAAATTCTCGGCGACCACCGGCTGCCTCCCGGCGGAGGTCAGCGTGGTGCCTGCTTCCACGGTCACCAAATCCTCGGCGTCGTAAACCAGCACGTCCTCGGTGCCCTCGCCGCCATCCAAACCGTAGGAGGTCGTGGCATCAGGGGTGACCTCGAACGTGTCGCTCGAACGGGTGCCCACCACGATCTCCACATTGCCCCCGGGCTGAAGCGCGGTGTTCTCCCCCTGAGTCAGCGCCAGGCCGCCATCCAGAACCACCACCACGCCCTCCAGCAGAGCTGAAGCGTCCAGCGTATCGGTTCCCTGTCCCGCTGCCTCGGCGATGCCGTCCGCCCCCCACGCCTCCGTCAGCACGTACGTGTCATCGCCCGCACCACCCCCCAGCAGATCGTTCCCTGCATCCCCACGGAGCACGTCGGCCCGGGTGCCGCCCGCGAGGATGTCATTCCCGTCGCCACCGAACAGCACCACCCCACCCAGGGTGAAAGCCGAAGCATCGAGCAGGTTGGCGCTGTCACCCCCCGTGAGCTCAGCGCGCTGAATGGAAACCAGGGTGTCCACCTCGGCCGCGATGGTGAGCGACCCGTCGGTCAGCACCATGTTCGCATCGCGAGACTCGACCACCGTGTTCGCGGCGCCGCCACCGCCCTGGAGGGTGTCGTTCCCCGAGCCACCGATGAGCACGTCGTCCTTGGCCCCGCCACGCAGAGTGTCGTTGCCCGCTGCACCGTCGAGGATCACCGGTCCCAGGCTGAACGTCGCCGCGTCCAGGGTGTTGGCCGAACCCCCGCCGGTCAGGGTGGCGGTTTCGATTCCCACCAGGGTATCGGTTTCCACGCCCACGCTCAGCGACCCATTGGTCAGGGCCATGTTCGCATCGCGCGTTGCCACCACGCGATCGAGGGTGGAGCTCCCCCCGCGGAGCACGTCGGCGCCCAAGCCGCCATCCAACGTCACCGCCCCCAACGTGAAGGCCGAGGCATCGAGAACATTGGCCGCCGCACCTCCGGTGAGCGTCGCACCTTCAAAGCCGGTCAGAATATCAACCTCGCCCCCAATCGTCAGCGAGGCGTCCTTGAGGAGGAAGTTGGCGTTGCGCTCTTCGACTACCAGGTCCGTGCCCAACCCGCCGTCGAGCGTGTCGTTCCCGGCCGCACCCGTGATGGCGTTGTCGAGATCGTTCCCGGTCAGGAGGTCGGCGAGCGTGCCGCCCACGAGATTCTCAAGGGAAGCCCCCGAGG
This sequence comes from Verrucomicrobiales bacterium, assembly GCA_020845805.1. Classification (GTDB taxonomy): domain Bacteria; phylum Verrucomicrobiota; class Verrucomicrobiia; order Limisphaerales; family CAIMTB01; genus CAIMTB01. The sequence goes on from JADLFD010000389.1 coordinate 4,363, forward strand.
CCAGCGCGAGGTTGAAGGTGGCCGTGATTTCCTGGGGCGTGGTCAGGCCGAGGTTCAACACCACCGCGACCGTGGTGGTCCCCGTGAAGTCCAGGGTATCGATGCCGCCGGAAACGTCCTCGGCCTCGACCACCAGATCGCCACCCAGGGAAAGATCGGCATCGAACAGATAGACGTCGTCACCCGCACCGCCGGCGAGTCGGTTGTGGGCACTGTTCCCGCGCAGTCGGTCGTTGCGGCTGGTCCCGATGACATTTTCCAGCCGATCCCCTGCCCCTAGAGCGAGGGTGAGGTTGGCATTGACGACCTGCGGCAGCGCCGCGCTGAGATCCACGACCACCCCGAGGGTGGCGGTAGCCGAGAAGTCCAGCGTATCGATGCCGCCGCCCGCCAACTCAGTGATCGTGTCGCTGCCCAGGGCGGAATCGGCATCAAACAGGTACACGTCATCGCCCGAACCGCCGCTCAACGAGTCGTTCCCCGCACCGCCTTCGAGGCGATCCGGACCACCCAGACCGATCAGGGTATCCGCCCCGGCTCCGCCCACGAGATGGTTGGACAACGCGTTGCCGGTGAGGGTTCCGCCGCCGCTGCCCTGGATGACGTTCTCAATTGAGCGCAGGGAGCTGAGGTTGAGGCTCAGGTTGCCGTTCACGACCTGCAGGGCGGCATTTCCGAGATCGACGGAAACCGCCGCCACGGTGTTGCTGAAGTCGAAGGTGTCCTCGCCACCGTCCACGTTGGCCAGCTCGATCACCGTGTCGGAGCCCAGCGCCGAGTCAGCATCGAAGACATAGGTGTCGTCGCCCCAATCGCCCACGAGGGTGTCGTTGCCTCCGCGGCCCTCCAGGCGGTTGTCCAGGGTGCTGCCATGCAGGGTGTCGGCGAGATTCGTGCCAACGACGTCCTCGATGGAATGGCAGGTGATGAGCACCAGGTTCAGATTGGCGTTCACCGCCTGCACCAGGCCGCGACCGAGATCGACGTTCACCGAGAGGGTGCTGGTGAGCGCGAAGTTCAGGGTATCCCGACCCCCGCTTCCGACATTCTCCCAGATGGTGTCGGTGCCCTGGGCCACGTCGGCGTCGAAGAGGTAAATGTCATCGCCTTCACCGCCCTCGAGATAGTCGTGACCGTCCCCTCCGGTGAGGGCGTCATTTCCTCCACGGCCCTCGAGCCGGTTGTTCTTCGAGCTGCCGAGGAGCACGTCTTCGAGTGCTCCGCCGAGGATGTTTTCCACCGCCCCCGCGACCGGGATGACGAGGCGCAACACGACGGTGTTGGAGGGCTGCGCACGTGCGGCGTCCTGCATCAGGGCGGAGCCTAGTGCGAAGGAGATACGCGCCGTGGAGGTGGGGGAGAAGTCGAGGGTGTCGATCCCGGACACGTCGCTGATGGTGTCCGTGCCCAGAGCGGAATCGGCATCGAAAACGTAAGTGTCGCGGCCCGAACCGCCGTTCAATGAATCATCCCCGGCGCCGCCGTGCAGCGTATCGCGGCCGGTTCCACCCAGGAGCGTGTCGTTTCCGCCTTCGCCCACCAGGATGGTGGTGCCGGAGAATCCGGAGGCGTTGAGAGTATTGGCGCCGGCTCCACCGGTGAGGGTGGCGGCCTCGATGCCCAGCAGGGTGTCGGTTTCGCCGCCGGAGAAAATCAACTGCGCGTTCGTCAGCATCATGGTGGCGACGTCCCGCGTCTCAACCACGCGATCCACCCAGACTTTGACGGTGGGGAAGAGCCGATTCGCGCCGCCGTTCAGAATGTCGTTCCCCAACCCGCCGGTAAGCTCGTCGTTCCCCTCGCGGCCTTCGATCAGGTTGACCACGGCGTTGCCAATAAGGATGTCATCCCCGTCGCCACCGCGCAGGTTTTCGAACGTGCTGCCCGAGGACAGAATCAGCGAGAGATTGGAGTTCACCACCTGGGTGGTCGTGAGGCCCAGATTGACAGTCACTCCGAAGGCCGTGGTTTGACTGAAGTCGAGTCGATCCGTGCCACCGCCCGCCGACTCCACCACCGTGTCGGTACCAAGGCTGGAATCGGCATCGAACCGGTAGGTGTCGTCCCCGCCACGTCCCTCGAGCCGATCGTCGCCTTCCCCGCCCACGAGGATGTCGAACTGCGCCGTGCCGATCAGGGTGTCCGCGCCACCGGCGCCGTCCAAAAGCACACTGCCGCTGAAGGCGGAGGCATCCAGCGTGTTCGCGCCCTCTCCGCCGGTCAGTGAGGCGAACTCAATGACACCCAGGTAAGTGTCGGTCTCGGCACCCACGCCGAGCGCCACATCGGTCAGCAGGAAGTTGGCGTCGGCCTCCTCGGTGACCAGGTCGGTACCCAGGCTGCCGTCGAGGATGTCGGAACCCGCACCACCGGTCAGGAAGTTGGTGCCGGAGCCTCCCGTGATGGTGTCGTTGCCCCCGCGCCCATCGAGCCGGACGAGGCCCGAGAACGAGGCGGCGTTCAGGGTGTTGGCGTTGTCGTCACCGACAAGGCTGACGTTCTCAAAGTCGGAGAGGAGATCCGTTTCCGTCCCGTTGAACACCAGCGTGACCGGCGTTCCATCGAAGAGTTCGAACCCGCCCCCACGCTCTTCCTTCAGCGTGTCGTTGCTGCTGTCGCCCGTCGGCCCGCCGTCGAGGGTATCGTTGCCTTCCCGGCCCCAGATCACGTTGTCACGCGTGTTGCCCACCAGCACGTCCTGGCCTGTGCCGCCATAGAGATTCTCGATTCCTTCACCATCGGAAAGCGTGAGCGTGAGGTTCACATTCACCGTCTGGGACACGTTCAGGCCCAGGTCCAGACTCACCGGCTGCGTGGTGGTGCCACCGAAGTCGAGGAGATCAACGTCCTGGTCGGTGCCGGAGACCGCGTCATCGAACAGGTCGTCGTGCCCCAGCGGAACGTCCGCATCGAAATAATACGTGTCGCTGCCCGTGTCGCCGTGCAGCTCGTCGTCCCCGCGGCCTCCGGTCAGGGTGTCGTCACCCGCGCCACCGATGAGGATGTTCTCCAGATCATTGCCGGTCAGCACGTCGTCCTGATCGCCGCCGGTGACGTTCTCGATCACGCTGCCGGACGGGAGCTGGATCTGAAGGGAAGTCGTCACCTGCTGCAGCGCGGTGGACGACAGATCGAGGGTGATCGCGCGGCTGCTGGTGGTGGACAGGTCGAAGGTATCATTGCCGCCAAACGGCGAGGCCACCTCGGTGACCGTGTCGAGGCCGAGATTCTTGTCCCCATCGAACCGGTAGGTGTCGTTCTCGCTGCCACCGACCAGGGTGTCGTCATCCGCCGCACCCTCGATCAGGTCGTTGCCGCCTTCGCCATACACCGTGTCCTCGCCGTTGCCGGCATAGAGCTCGTCGTTCCCCATGCCGCCCAGCAGCACGGCGTTGCCGGAATCATCGAAGTACCCGAAATCACCCAACATCACGTCGCCCCCGTCCTGCCCGTAGATGACGTCATCATCCGGGCACGGGTTGTCGAAGATCAGCAGAACGGCCTCTGAAAGGTTGCCTTTGACGGCGCCGCCGGTGGGGTTGCGCAGAAGCAGGCGCACGGTTTCGGGCGACTCGGTGACGTTATCCTCCACCACCAGGACCACGAAGGTCCGCTCCAGCTCCGAGACACCAAAGCTGACGGTCCCCTTGGTGCTGGCATAGTCGCCCGGTTGAAGCGCGGTGCCGTCCTGCGTGAAGTACACGCCCACGGGCTCGAAACTGTTCGGCGTGCGGCGAATGGTGATTGTGCCGAACCCGTCGGTTTCGCGTACGCTATACCCCACGTGGCTGAACTGGAGGCTCCACGGACCCGCGGCTCCGGCAGGGACGGTCTGCAGTCCTGCGTCAATGTTGGAAACCGTCGCCCCGACCGCCACGGCGATGGCGTCGCTGAGACCGGTCGTCGCATCGACGTCACTGTTGGTGGCGGCGGGCCCGACCCCCTTGGTCGCGAACTTGTTGCCGGAGGGCGGTAGCACCTGCACGTAGTAATTGCAGGCGGTCAGCTTCTCGAATTTGTAGTTCCCCGACCCATCGGTGTAGGTGATCGCCACCAGGGTCCAGAACTCGTCGTACAGGTTCACCTGGATATCTCTCAGCCCGAACTCAGCCCCCTCCATGTGGTTGAGGTCCACATCCCGCCAGACGCGGCCCTGCAGGGTGCCCGGTGCGGGCAGTGAGTCGGGATCCACATACTTGCGGTTGCCGGCCTCCTCCGACTGTTGCGCGAGGGTCGCATCGTAGGGGTTGCCCGAGCAGGCGCACCCCGGCCCCAGCCAGTGTCCGCCGATGAGCCAGTCGTCGCCCGAGCCGCCATCGAGGAAGTCGTTGCCGGGCCCGCCATACGCCGTGTCGTTGTAGAAGGCTAAACCATTGCCCAGGGACGTCGGCGCCTTGGCCTTGGTGGGTTTCACCTGGTAGCCGATGTCGTCGAAGCTGAGCACCGAGTCCGACACCTCATGGTCCTGGGAATTGTTGCCGGTGGTGGATTCGCTGCCCACGGGAGTGGTGGTCTCATCGACGGTGACCGTGACCGTGCCCAGCAGGACATTGGCCGTGTAGAGGCCGCTTGAGTTGGTCACCACCACCTGCGGGCCGGAAGAGTCGGTCACCGTGACCGAGACGCCGCTCAACCCAAACTCCGAGCCCTGATCGAAAATGCGGTTGCCGTTGAGATCGGAGAAGACCACTCCCGATGCCGCCGCTGTGTCGTCGTCGTAGATGTACGCGTTGTCCTCGGCGTCGGTGATCTCGACGTTCTGCGGATTGCTCAGCCGTCCGATGAGGTATTCCAGCAGCTCGGGCACGGCGTCGTTGTTGAGCGTGACCGAGACGGTCTGGACCGTGGGACCGTTGACCGGGCCGAAGTTGAGAACGCCGCTGTTGGCGATGAAATCCGAGCCAGCCGTCGCGGTGCCATTGACCGAGGTCCAGTCGAGGATGACCGGCACCAGTGACTTGCCGTCCACATACACGTCAAAGACGACCTTGAGTCCGGGGTCATTCTCCTCCGCGCCGTCGTAGTAGTCCGGGCCCACCAGGTTCAGCGCAAAGATGACCGCGGTGGGCATCGGATCCACCTCCTTGATAGTCAGCACCGCGGTGTCATTCGGGGCGCGCACCGGACCTCCGGTGGGATTGAGGAGGTGCAGGACGACGGTCTCGTCGCCCTCGTAGCCATCATCGCCCACAGTGGGGATGGTGAAAGTCTTGGAGGTTTCGTCCGCGGCGAAGCTCACGATACCGCGCGGGCCACTCAGCCCTGATTCCCAGACGCCGGTGTAGTCAAGGACCGGGGAGGCCGTCCCGCCGATCGACCAATAGACGGCCACCGGATCCGAACTCCCTTCGGCGCGCACCAGGGTGATGGTGGCTTCCTCACCTTCGTTGACGGTGTACGTGGTGCTGCTGAACTCGACGTACCACGGGCCGGGATCCCCGGACTCGTCGTTGCGAATGATCACCCGCGCGTGGTTCAGGTCGACCTCGGTGTCGTTGATCTGCGCGTAGTCGGACTGGACGATATTGACGAAGAAGTCCTCGGTCGGTTCCAGGCGCGTGTCCCCGATCACCTCGACGCTGACCGTTTTCGAGGTTTCACCCGGACGGAAGATCACCGAGTCAAAGGCGGATACGAAGTCAGGCAGCTCACCCGCGGGCGGGGTATTCACCGCCGTGCCGCGGGAGGTGTTCCAATCCACCAGCACGTCCCGTCCGCTGGGCTGGGTCAGGTGCAGGGTGAACTCCACCTTGGTATTGCCCGCGTGCCCCTCATTGACGCGACGCACGACGTCCGGGGCGAAGGCCGGATCCGCCAGCGACCATTCCACGAACGGCATGGCGTCATCGTCCGCGATGGTTCCCAGTCCGACGGTATCGCCCAGGATCGCCAGGTTGGTCGCGGTGGACGCGTTCAGCGTGACGAACAACTCGAACTGCTCATCGAACTCGTCGAGGGCATCACCCAGGATCGGGATGACCACGGGCTTCACCGTTTCGCCCGGTGAGAAGATCAGGGTCCCGACGTTCGTGTCATAGAACCCGTTGTAGTCGACACCCGAGCGCGCCGAATCCGCGAGGAGGATGCCGCTGGCGTCGACGACCTGACGGGTCTGGTAGTCGATCTGGATGATCCGGGAACTGGGGTGCGTCAGCCGCACCAGGTACGTCATGGCGGTGGTCTCCGGCACCGGATCGAGCAGGGTGACCTGAACCCCCTCGTCCACGCTGACCACCGGGGCATCATCGTCGTCCACGATGGTGCCGGTGCCTACGCCCTGCGCCGCGTCGATGGTGGCGTTGAACGGCTGAGAGAGTTCCACGCTAAAGGCCTCATCCGTTTCATCGATGTCGTCTCCGAGAATCGGGATCTCCACCGTCTTCACGGTTTCACCCGGCTGGAAAACCAACGTCCAGGAGGTGCTGGTGTAGTCCGTGATGTTCAGGGCCGTGCCGGGCTCGGTCTTGTAGCAGACGGTGACCACGCGATCGGAAACCGAAGAGAGCGTGACGGTGAAGACCAGGTAGGTGGTGCCGAGGTCGCCCTCCTCGAGGGATGGGTCGTCGATCACCAGCACGGGGGTGGTGCCCTTGACCCCGGCATCCAGCGTCTCGTCAGTGGCCCCGGCCCCGATGGTGAAGGTGTCGGTCTTGGCGGTCGTGGGGTCCACGTCCGAATCCACCTCGTCGTCCGTTCCGACGTTCTTGTCGACGAAGGCCAGCCCGGTCGGGAGCGTGAACTTGAGGTAGTAGTCGCCACCCTGGAGGCCGGTGAAGAGATAGGCTCCGGCGGTGTCGGTGTAGACACTGGCAATCAGCGCGTTGGTGGTGTCGTAGAGCTCCACCTTCACTCCCGGCACACCCATTTCCCCGGTGTCGAAGACCTGATTGAGGCTGCCGCTGGAGTCGAGGGAATCGAACCAGACGAGATTGCCGAGGTTGGCTCCGGGGAAGGTGGTGGTCGAGGCGCTATGCGCGTCGTCGCCGTAGACCGTGTCATTCCCGCCGCCGGCATCGATGAAGTCCTCCTTGTCGGTGTCGCCACCGGGAGTCGCCACGCCGCTGACCAGCAGGGTGCCGCCGAAGATCGAATCGTTACCGTCAGCACCGAAGATCACGTCGGCACCTGGCCCGCCCGCGAGCAGGTCGTTGCCGCTGCCATCGACACCCGTGACTTGCAGGGCGCTGATGATGGTACCCAGGTCGCCGAGGATGATGTCGTCATCCAGGCCACCATCGGCGGTGTCGTTGCCGTTCCCGCCGATGAGTTGATCATTGCCGCGCCCGCCGATCAGCGTGTCGTCGCCGTCTTCGCCCATCAATTCGTCGTCCCCGTCATAGCCATCGAGGTCGTCGGCGCCGTCGCCACCGAGCAGGGTGTCGTTCTCCTCTTCGCCCCACAGCTCGTCGTTGCCGGCGCCACCCTCGAGTTGGTCATCGCCCAATCCGCCGTAGAGCACGTCGGCACCGTCCTCCCCGTACAGCTCGTCGTTCAACTCCAAGCCGGTGAGAAGGTCATCTCCGGAGCCGCCATAGAACTCGTCTGCCACCCCCGCAAAGGAGTCGGAGGTTTCTTCCGCGGTGATGACATCGTTGCCTTCATCGCCATGGTACGGGCCTCCTCCGCGACCGGCGTAAAGGGTGTCGTTGCCCGAGCCGCCGCGGATCCCGCGGCCCGCACCAGTGTCGACGGGTGCCAGAACCCCGCGGAGGTCGAGGGTATCGTCGCCTTTGCCGCCCAGCGCCCAGATCTTCTTCACGCCATAGTAGGTCTGCTTGATTCCATCGAAGCTGACCTCGACCGTCTCGCCTTCGGCCGTGGTGGGATCGCCATCCAGATGGACCACGGTGAACTTCTCGCTGCCGTCGCTGGTATCGCCCTCTTCGCGTTCCTCCGCGTAGTCGCCGATGTTCAAGCGCAGGCTGCCGGCGCTATCAGCGGTTTCGAGTTCGCTGCCCCCGGCACTCACGTAGTTGGCGAGGACGGGCACGGGGCAGGTGATATCGAACTCCAGGATGGTGATCTCGGCGAAGCGGAAGGTCTCATCGATCTGGAAGAAGAAGAGGTCGATGATCAGGTAGGCCTCGAGGAACGCGGTGAACTTGCCGTGGATGTCAAAGATGCAGCGGATGTCTTGCTTGGCGTTGGCAATGAGCTCGGAGACGCGGACCCGGCCATCGTCGTCGGGATCGTTGAGATTGAAGTCGAGCTGAGCCTCGAGCCCACCCCGAACGCCGGCTTCGGCGATCACGATGTCGATCGAGCCTGCGGCCCAGAGTGAGCCCTTGAGGGTGAGCTCGGGGACATCCACGCCGTCGTCGTCGACGTCCTTGATGTAGAAGCCGTCAAAGATATCGAGAAAGTTCTTATCCTTGCTGCTGAAGAATTTTTGCAGACCGAACGTGTCGTACCCGATGGTGATGTCCGCGTAAGCGCCAATGCTTCCGCCAAACTTCACGTAGAGCGGGCCGATGATCGGGATGGCGA
>JADLFD010000390.1 GCA_020845805.1 Verrucomicrobiales bacterium
ACGACCACGATCTGGATCTTTTCGTGGCGACGACTTTGGAAGAGGACGACCTGCTCTACGTGCAAGAGGCAGGCCGGTTCACCACGCTAGCGGTGGCGCCGTTCACCGGTTCGCGGGCCATGGGCCAGTCCGCGGCCGCTGCCGACTATGACCGCAACGGGTTCGTCGATTTCTTCGTGCCCAATGGAGGCGGATGGTATCCGCAGTCCAACTTCCTGATCCGCAACTACGGCCAGCTCCGGTTTGCCCTGGATGCCGCCAGTCCGGTGGCCACGGAGCAACTGCGGAGCAGCGGCGGTGCGTTCGCCGACTTCAACAACGATGGCTGGATGGATCTGCTGGTTCTCAATCTCTACGCGCCCAACTCGCTCTTTGTGAACTCCGGTGATGGAGATGGTAATTGTTCCTTCCACCCTTCCCCCGCCTCGCCCTTCGGCGCCGGCGCTCCCGCCCAGGGCGCCAACAGCGCCGCCTGGGGTGACTACGACAATGATGGCGATCTCGACCTCTTCATCACGCACGGTCTTCCCAGCCACTTCCTCTACCGCAACGAGGGTGGAACCCGGTTCACGCTCGCCACCAACACCCTCCCTCAACTGGCCGGCGGCAATGGCATGGGATGCGCCTGGGCCGACCTCGATAACAACGGCTGGCTCGACCTCGTGATCGCGGATCGGACCGCTCCCCCGCAGATCCACCTCGGATCCGCCAGCGGCACCTTGGAGCGATTCACCGCGGATTCGGATCCCCTTGCCTCCTACTTCCGCGGCGCCAACGGGGTAGCCCTCGCTGACTACGACCGCGACGGCGATCTCGACGTGTTGCTCTCCAGCGGGGAGCAGGATCTGCCTCCCGCCCTCTTCCGCAACACCACTTCAGGACATCATTTCCTCCGCGTCCAACTCGTCGGGAGCCTGTCCAACCACCAGGGCCTCGGCGCCAAAGTGCGCGTGCTCGCAACCTACGACGGAGCGGAACGCTGGCAGCTGAGACAGATCGGCGGCGAGGATGCCCTTGGATCCCAGGAACCCATCGCCCACTTCGGCCTCGCCTCCGCCACCCTCGCCCAACGCGTGCGCGTGGAATGGCCCTCCGGCTTGGTCCAGGAATGGAACGATGTTCCCGCCGACCAGACCCTGACCCTCACGGAACCCTCTCCCACACAGCCCATCCAGTTCCAGGCCATCGAGGATCCCGCGCTCGCAGGCATCGATCGCGAGATCTTCGGCGCCGCCTGGGGTGACGTCGACGGCGACCGACGTCCCGACCTCGCTCTCGCCGCCCTCGACCCCGGTGCCGGCCTCCTGCTGCGAAACACGCCTACGGGATTCTCGGCGGTGACCGACGGCCCGGTCATCTCGGACCTCGGACAGCGCGCCGCCGCCGCCTGGGGCGATCTCGACCGCGACGGGGACCTGGATCTGTTCGTGGTCAAGGCCTACGGCGAGACCGACCTGCTCTACCGCAACGACGGAACCAACGGCCTGACCCCGGTCCCGGGAGCCGTCACCACCACCCCCACTCTCGGGATCTCCGCCCTGTGGTGGGATTATGACGAGGACGGCGCCCTGGACCTGTTCGTCACCACCGGCGGCGGTTCCGGCGCGGAACCCAACCAGCTGTATCGCAATACACCGGACGGATTGGCCCCGGCCACCCAGCATCCCATTACGGAGGAGGTCCGCTACAGCCATGGCGCCGCCTTCGCCGACTTCACTGGCGACGAGCGTCCCGACCTTTTCGTAGCCAACGCGTACGGTTTGCCATCGCTCTTCCGCGGCCTTGGAAACGGCATGTTCGAATCGCTCGCCGACACGCCCCTGCTTCCCGCCGGCCTCCCGGAGGGCTGCACCCTTCCGGTCTTCGCCGACTTCGACAACGACGGCGATTTCGATCTGGTGCTCCCTACCGGCGCGAGCCCGAACCTGTACTTCCTGAATCCCGGTCAAGGCGCCCTGATCCCGGCCTCCCTACCCCCAGTCACCGACCATGCTGCCCCCACTGCGGGCGCGGTGGCTGAGGATTTCAACAACGACGGCTGGATCGACCTGCTGACCGTGAGTCGCGACGGCATGCACCGCCTCTACGAAGGCGCCGGGAACGGCATCCTCCGCGAGCGCATCCCCAACCCCATCTCCGCCGACGCGCGCGCTGCGAACGGCGTCGCCGCCGCGGACTACGATCTCGATGGCGATGTCGACGTCCTGCTCACCAGCTGGCCTGGTCGGGGCGGACCCGTCCTCTACCGCAACGACAGCGGATCCAACCGATGGCTGCGCGTGAAACTGGTGGGCACACGCTCCAACCTCGACGGGGTGGGAGCCGTGATCCGGGCCACCAGCCAGAACGCCGGCCCGGAGCGGCCCTCCCTCCGCCAGATGCGTCAGGTGGGCGGGTGGGACGCCGCCGGTTCGCACGAATTCGTCGCGCACTTCGGCCTCGGCGTGGCGACTTCCGCGGATCTCGAGATCCGATGGCCCTCGGGCCGCCGGCAAGTGATCTATGGTGTCGCCGCCGACCAGGTGCTGGTGGTTCAGGAAACCGACCTCTCGCAGGCCCAGCCGGAGACCCTGGGCCCGCCCACATTGAATCGCCAAACCGGTCTCTTCACGCAGACAGTCACGCTCTCCCCACTGCCCTACCTCAGGACCAACACCCTGGAGATCGTGATCACCAACCTTCCCGCCGGCGTGCACTGGCTGGAAGCAACCTCCCAAACCCCGTCCGGCCCATCCGTTCGGCTCCTGCAGCCCCCGGCGCCCGGGCAGGCCCAGTCGCTCACCTTCACCTTCCACAGTCCCGGCCGTCAGGCGATCCCCAGCCTGACTTACCTCGTTCGGGAGGCCATCCGCTCGTTCCCACCCGATCCTTCCGGCCCCGCCCTGGCCATTCAACGCACGGCCACGCTTTCGGACGGTGCGGTCCTGGTCGAGTTCGCCAGTGTTCCCGGCGCACCTTACGCCGTTCAGCTTTCCACCAACCTCATCGACTGGACCACCGCCCAAGGCACTCTGACGGCCGGCGGGACGCGGACGATCTGGATCGACTCCGGACCGCCCGCCACCCCCTCCCATCCCGCCATTGGCCCGGCCCGCTTCTATCGTGTGGTTCGAATGACCCAGCCCTGACCCAACGACCCCGGCCCCCCACCCCGCGCTCCCGCATGAAACGCTGCACCTTCCGCATTCTCACCGCCGGCGCCCTCCTCCCCGCCGCACTCCAGGCCCAATCCGCGGAGGCGGGCATGGAGGCCACCGCCGCCCCGCGTCACCTATGGCACCTGGGCGCCCGCGTCGGCCTTCATCTCTCGGTGGACTTTGTCACGCGCACCCCGGCCCTCGCCTCCGCTCTGCCCGACCTCGGCGCCTCCACCTTCTCACCGCGCCAGTATGCCGACGGCTTCGTGGCACCCGACGAGGGCGGCAGTGCGGACGGCGATACCTGGAATTGGGGTTACGACCGCGCCGACCAAGTGGTCGCCAACGGCAGCGCACTGGCGTTCCACGACTACAGCGGCTCCCCCTTCGCTGATGCCGGGGACGTCACCGACGATCCGCAATGGGGTGGAGAACTCCGCTACTCCTGGATCGCTCGCGAATGGGCCGGCGCCACTTGGGGACTCGACGCCGGTCTTCAATGGACCTCCATCGGCATCGAGGATTCCCGCGCCCGCTCCGGTTCCCTCCTCGAAACCACCGACGTCTACGACCTGCAGGGCATCCTGGCGCCCTCGGCACCCTACACGGGCACCGCCGCCGGTCCGGGGCCGCTCCTCGATGCCTCCGCTGCCACGCGGACGTCGGCCACCGTCCCTACTACCGTCTCAGGGTCGCGCGAATTCTCCGCTGACCTCCTCGGCCTCCAGGTCGGCCCACGCCTCGACATCCCGCTGGGAGACTGGTTGTCGGCCAGCCTCGGCGGTGGGTTGTCCGTCGCCTTCCTCGACGGCGAACTCCGCTACGACGAACGCGCCTCCCTGCCCTCAGGCCTCGGTTGGAATCGTCGGGGCCAAACGTCGGACACCGAATGGCTGGTAGGCGGCTACCTGCGCGGACAATTGAACATCCGCCTCTCGGATCGCTGGGGATTGTACGGAGCCTCGGAATTCCAGGCACTGACCTCGGCCACTGTCGGCGATGGCAACGTCGAAGCCCGGCTCGGCCTGGGCGCCGGATACTTCTTTTCCGCCGGCCTCCAATTCGGATTCTAGGCCGCGAACCCATTTCCCGCTGCGCCAGAGAGCCCCTTCGACAGGGGTACGACCGGGTCTCCTGGCGCTGCGTCCCTACCCCTAGACCTCACACCCTCTGATCACATGCCGTCACGTACACCCCCATTCCATCGACACCTTCCCGCCTTGATCGCTTTGGCAACCGTTCTGGTTGCACCCAATCATTTCGGGAGCCCGCCGAGCTCCGAACTTGGCTTCGTGCAGGTCACCGGAACATCGCTCGATGCCCTGCGCCGCAACTCGCTCGCAGCGGCGTGGGAGGACTACGACGGAAACGGACGCCCGGACCTGTTCATCGCCGCCGACGACAGTGGCGGTGGCGAGTTGCACCAGAACCTGCCCGGCGGATTCGTCCGGATCACGACCGGCGCCGCGGTCAATTCAGCGTTTCGACGCACAGCGGCGGCGTGGGGGGATTGGGATAACGACGGCGACCCGGATTTGTTTGTGTCGGCCAATTCCAGTTCGCCGGCGCGCCTCTACCGAAACCTGCAGGGTGGACTGCTCGCGGCCCACGTGGGCAATCCTTCCGCCCATGTGGCCTTGAGCCTTTCGGCGCTCTGGCTCGATGCCGACTCCGATGGCTTCCTCGATCTCTTCGTGGCCAACGGAGGCGGCGGACGTGCGGAAGCGAACCAACTCTATCGCAACAACAGGGACGGCACGTTCACCGCCCTCGACGCAGGCAGCCTCACCTCGGATTCCGAGTACTCCCAGGGGTCAACGGCGGCGGACTACGACGGTGACGGCGACCTGGATGTGCTGGTGATCAATCTTTCTGGCCCCCTCGCCCTCTATCGGAATCAAGGGCACGGCACCTTTGTCCGGACCACCAGCGGTGAAGTGGGCGGTTCTTCCGTGACTCCCCTGGGCGGGACCAGCGCAGCGTGGGGGGACTACGACAATGATGGCGACCTGGATCTGGTGGTTATCACCGGCCAGAACCAGAACCTGCTCTACCGGAACGACGCCGGGACCCTGGTCCGCATGGAGACATCGATTATCTCCAACACGGGGACCACCAGCGCCGGCGGCGCCTGGGCCGACCTCAACAACGATGGCGCCCTGGATCTGATCATTCCGTCACGAAACGGCGGAGCGCTGGTCTTCGCTGGGGACGGCACCGGTAACTTCCAGCGTCTCACCGTGGGCTCCCTGCCCAGCTCAGCGTCAGGCAACGGCGTGGCGATCGCGGACTACGATCTCGACGGGGACCTCGATGTCTGGACCTCCAGTTGGGGTTCCTTCACCACGCCTCGCTTGTTTCGCAACACCGTGACCGGACGCCATTGGTTCAAAGTGAAGCTCGTCGGGGAAACCTCAAACCGCGACGGCATCGGTGCCAAGGTCCGACTTCGCGCCACCATTGGCGGACGTTCAGTGACGCAACTCCGTCAGATAGGAGGCTTCGATTCCGCAGGTTCCACCACCCTGGATGCCCATTTCGGCCTGGGCGACGCCTCCACCATCGAAGAAATTCGGGTCGAGTGGCCTTCCGGCGCGGTGCAGCACACCGGCCCCACATCCGCTAATCAAACGCTCACCCTTGTGGAGGGGGGAGGCCGCGCCGTGGCCACGATCACGCGGCATCCCCAGAACGTCACGGTGCGCTCCGGCGAGACAACCCAGCTCAGCATCGAGGCCAGCGGATCAGGACCCTTCTCGTACACCTGGTATCGGGACGAGTTCCAACTCACGGCCGCCACCAGCGAGATCCTCACCATCCCTGCCGCCAACACCGCCGACGTGGGCACCTACCGCGTGGTGATCCATTCCCCTACCGGCACCATCGAATCTCAGACCGCCACCCTGGCCCTCGGCCCAAACCCAACGGCTGCTCCAACCATCCTTATCCATCCCGTCAGCCAGAGCATCCTTGAAGGAGAGTCGGTCTCCTTCTCCGTCCTCGCTTCGTCCCCGGTCGGCATGACCTACGCCTGGACCCACAACGACAACCCAGTTCCCAATGTCAGCGGTCCGTTCCTCGTCCTCAACGAGGCCACGCTCAGTCAGGCGGGCCGGTACCGCGCCGTGGTCACCAATCCGGGCGGAAGCACCTTCACCGAGGAAGCCGTGCTATCCGTCATTCCCGGAACCCCGGCGACCTTCACTCGCTCCCCGGAAAACCAGGTCATCACCCTCGGCCACCCCGCCCGGTTCACGGTGACCGTGGACGGAACCCCACCCATCACCGTGTCCTGGTATCACCAGGGCGCGCTGATTCCTGGCGCGAATGGCACAGAACTCACGATTCCATCCGTTTCGGTCTCCGACACAGGAAGCTATGTCGCACGCGCCGCCAACCGGTTCGGAATCTCAGAATCTTTCCCGGCAATATTGGATGCAGCCCCAGGCTCGCCCCCCGCGCTCACCACCCATCCCCAAAGCCAGGCCGTCCGAATCGGGCAATCCGTGGTTCTTCAGGTGATCGCCACCGGGACGCAGCCCCTCACGTACATCTGGCTCCGCAACGGCACAGTCCTTCCATCCGCAACCTCCAGCACCCTGTCGCTGCCCTCCATTTCCGAGGCGCACCTCGGCTCCTATGTAGTTCGAGTGTCCAACGGCTACGGTACCGTCGCCTCCGAGCCCGCCGTTCTCTCGCGCCTTCTGCCCACCCCGCCCACTATCACCCAGCAGCCCGCGAGCGGGGACTTTACGTCCGGGGCGACGGTCGTCCTGACGGTGGGCGCCACCGGCTCCGAGCCCCTCTCCTACATCTGGCGGCGCGACGGGGAACTCCTCCCCGGCGGCCCGTACGGCAACCAGCTCGTGCTCGCCGATGTCCGCCCGGAGCAGTCGGGCTTCTATACGGTACGCGTCCTGAACCCCTACGGCTTCGCGGACGCCCCCCCCGCGGTCCTGCGGATCACCAACCCGCCGCCACCCTCGATCACCGTCCAGCCGGACGACCGGGAGGTCGACCTGGGATCGGATGTCACCTGGCAGGTGGCGGCGGAGGGCACGCCTCCGCTGCGCTACCAGTGGTTCCTCAACGGCGATTTCCTGGCCAACCAGACGCCCCGACTGTCACTCATCGGGGTACAGCTCGTAAACGAAGGCGACTACTGGGTGCGGATCAGCAATGCCGGCGGTAGCGTCACCAGCCGCGTGGCCCGGCTGCGGATCAAGAGGTCCACACCCCTCGAGGGCGGCGCGGTGTTGTTCGTCAACCGCATCACCGGCCTCATCGACGCCCCGATCTATCTGCCCGACGGACTCACGCGGGTGGCCGGCCCCGGTTTCGTCGCCCAGTTGTATGGAGGCCCGGCGCCCGATCACCTGGAGCCCATCGGCGAGCCGGTGCCCTTCCGCGAGGGCGAGGCCGCTGGCTACTGGAACGCCGGCGGCTCGGCCGAGCGCGGCATTGCCTCGGTGGCCCCTGGCGGCACCGCGTGGGTGGAGGTTCGAGCCTGGGCCCTCGCGGCCGGGGCCACCTTTGAACTCGCCGACGAATCCGGGGGCCTGCGCGGCACCTCCGGCCGGTTCTCCCTGCGCACCGGCGGCGACGGCTCCCCACCCACCGTTCCAGCCCTCCTCACCGCACTCACCAGCTTCTCGCTGCGCGAAGGCCTGCCGCCCTCCATCCAGACCGAACCTCAGGACACAGTGGTCGACTACGGGACGCCACTTTCGCTGAGTGTGACAGCCCGGGGAAGCGCCCTGACCTATCAGTGGCTGCGCACCGGATCGCCCCTACCCGGCGCCACCACCGCGCGGTTCGAGATCGGAAGCGTCGACCCCACCCATGCCGGTGACTACCAGGTCATCGTCCGCGGGAGTCTGGGCTCCGTCACCAGCCGTGTGGCGCGCGTCACGGTCCGAGTGCGACACCAGTTCCACCTGGGTCCGAACCTCGAAGTGACCAGCGGCGCACGATTCTCGATTCCCATCGTGGCGGTCACCGAGGGCGGGATCTCGAGCGGTACCATCGGCCTGCGCGTCAACGCGCAGAGTCTCCTCGCTCCTGGCGTCACGTGGTCTCCCACGCTGTCCAATGCCACCATCCGTGTGCTGTCACCCACCGAGGGCGAAACCCGGCTGCTGTTCAGTCTCCCGGGAGCCTCGATCCCGGCGGGCACCCAGGTGATCGCCCAGGTCTCCTTCCGCGCACGCCCCACGCCCACCAACCTCGTCGCAGCCGTCCAATTGTCGGCCCAAAACCTCACGGACTCCGCCGGCCGTCCTGTTCCGGGTGCCCTGCTCGTCCGGGATGCCGCGGTCGGGATTCGCGGCCTGAGCCTGGGCGCCGATTTCAACGGCAACGACCGATTCGATGTGGGGGATGTGACCCTCCTGCGACGGCTCGCCCAGGGGATCGATTCCGCGCAGTCGTGGGAGATTGCCCTGCGCGACCTGGATGGCAACCGACGGGTGGAGGAGGCCGATGCCCAACTGATGCTGCGCATGCTGACCGGCCTCGATCCCGCTCCCAACGGCGCCATCGCCCCCGTGGGAGCCACCGAAACGCCGCGGTTCCATCTGACGCTGGCCCAAGAGGACGGCGCGCGCGGCCGGCTCCTGATCGCCACCATCCGAATCCAGCGACCCGATGCCGCGGTGGCCGGTGCGGAGTTCACGCTGGAGTATCCCGTGCAGGCGCTGCGCCTGGCGTCGGCCACCTCCCTGCGCACCGGACCCCTCGTTCCCGATGGCGCGATGTCGGTCTGGAATGTCGAGCCGGGCAACCAGTTCTCCGCCCAGTCCGGCCGCGTCCACTTCGCCGCATCCTCCCCCACCCGGTGGCCCGGCAATGAGGGCGTGCTGGCGGAGCTCACCTTCGAAGTCCTGCGCGGTTCGGCGCGACGCCCGATCTGGTCGATGGGGCTCACCGCATCGGAACTCACGCTGGATGGATACCGGCTGGAACCCGGTGGCCTCGCCACGGAGAACTTCTCCGGAGCGGTGGCCGCACCGCCGGCCGTGACCACCGTGGCCGTCACCGGAAACGGGGAATGGTCCATGGTCCTCCGCGGCGATCCGCGCGCGCGCTACCACATCGAGGGGTCCTCCGACCTACGGATCTGGACCCGCCTCGAAACGGTGGCGACCGATGACACCGGGGACGCCTCATTCGTGGATCCCGGCGCCGCCGCCCTCGCCTTCCGGTTCTATCGCGTGGTCGACGCCGGCGAGTAGGGCGCGATCCATCGCCTGGACGCAGACGCGGCGAGCATTGATCCGGAGACCGGGATCGGACCAAGCTCGCCGCGTTGAGCCACCAGGCGACCTATTACCACCAGAACGAGGCCTACGCCGAGTTCCTCGCGAACTGGGACGCCGCGTTCTACGCCAAGTATACCGACGCCCTGCGTCCACCGACCCCTGGCGGTCGCGCCCTGGACGTGGGCTGCGGTGTCGGGCAGGTGATTGGCAAACTCACCGCCGACGGCATCGAAGCGTACGGGGTGGAGATCTCCGAGCCCAACCTCGAGCGAGCCCGCACGGTCTGCCCCCATGCCCGGCTTTACGACGGGCGCGCGCTTCCATACCCGGACGCCTGGTTCGACACGGTAGGCACGCTCAACGTGCTCGAACATGTCGAGGAGCCGGAAGCGTTCCTGCGCGAACTCGTACGAGTGGTACGTCCCGGCGGACGCCTGGTCGTGAGCAGTCCCAACTTCCTGCGTGTGCTCGGTCCCGGCTATCACCCGCGCATGCGCGGCCTCGCTCAACGGTGGGCCAACTTGAAGGCGCTGTTCCAACGCCGCGCGCTATTGAAGGACCGCACCCACGCGGTCCGTTTCGAGCGCATGTCACCCATCGTGCGGGAGCCATTCCAGCCCGACGACGATGCCATCGTGGTCACGAACGGACTCGAGATGGCGCGCGCCCTCGAGCAGGCGGGGTGTGTGGTGGAGCGCATGGACTGCACGGATCGCAAGGTCCCCGCGCTCGCCGAGTGGCTTCTGAACGCCACGCCATTGCGTTGGGCCATGTTCAACGCGTTCGTGGTCGCGCGCCGTCCGCGCTCCTCGTAGCCGCCGTCGTGAGACGGCGCTCGCTCCATCGCCTCCGCTCACCCCGTCCGCCAACGCCATTCGGCGCGGACTCACGTCCGCGGCTACTCCTCCGTTCCATTCCGTAGCCGCCGTCGTGAAGACGGCGCTCACTCGCTCCACCGCTCCCGCTCACCCCATTCGCCCACGCCATTCGGCGCGGACTCACGTCCGCGGCTACTTCCTCGTTCCATTCCGTAGCCGCCGTCGTGCAGACGGCGCTCACTCGCCCGCTCCCGCTCACCCCGTCCGCCAACGCAAGTCAGCGCGGACTTCACGTCCGCGGCTACTCCTCCGTTCCGCCCCGTAGCCGCCGCGGTATCACCGATGGGCTTGGCTCACGGATTCCTCCTGCTACCTTGTCGCGCCATGCATTCCCGGATTGCTCTCAGCCTCGCTTCGGTGCTGTTCAGCGCGGCAGTCGCTCACGCCGGTCCCTGGCCCTCGTGGCGCGGGCCCCACCAGGACGGCACCACCACGGAAACCGCCTTCCCCACCTCCTGGAGTCCGACCAATAACGTCCGCTGGCGGGTCGACCTCCCCGGTCCGGGAAACTCCACCCCCATCGTCTGGAGCAATTTCGTTTTCGTCTCCCAGGCGGTCCCCAAACCGTCGACGCGCGCGGTCTTAGCCCTCGATCGCGCCACGGGAAAGGTGCTCTGGCAGACCGGCGCGCTCTGGGAGGACCCGGAGACCACCCATGAGGACAATCCCTTCTGCGCCGCCTCCCCGGTCACCGACGGGGAGCGCGTGATCGCGTACTTCGGGTCGGCCGGGATCTACGCCATCGACTACACCGGACTCATCCTCTGGCGGCGCGACAACATCGACGATCAGAAGCACGGCTGGGGTTATTCGAGCTCCCCGGTCATCCATGGGGATCACGTCTACGTCTACCACGGACCCGGACCCAGTTCGCGGTTGTACGCACTCAGCAAAAAGAGCGGCAAGGTCACCTGGCAGGTCCCCCTGCCGGAACCCGTCCCCACGGAACGCACCGACGGATTCAAGGGACGCACTCCGGGCATCCTCGGTAATTTCGGGTCCCCCCTGGTCGCCACCGTGGCGGGCCGCACCCAGGTGATCCTCGGCTTCCCGGAATCGCTGCGCTCCTACCACGCTGACACCGGCGAGGAACTCTGGCGCGCGCGCGGACTCAACCCGCTCGTTTACACCACCCCGCTGCTGGTCGGAAACCAGGTGATCGCGATGGGCGGATTCAACGGCAGTTCGCTCGCGGTCCGTGCCGACGGCAGCGGCGATGTCACCGCCACCCACCGCACCTGGTACGACGAACGCTCGAAGAAGAACCGCATCGGGTCGGCAGTGGCCAAGGGCGACCACCTGTACCTGATCAACGTGGACGGCTTCCTCGAATGCCTTGAGGCGCGCACAGGACGCCAGGTCTGGGAGGAACGACTCAATGGCCCCGGCGCCAACGACGCCTCCTGGTCCTCGCTGACCCTGGCCGGTGACCACCTCTACGCGCTTAACAAAAGCGGCGACGGTTTCGTGATCAAGGCCTCACCCAAGTTCGAGGTGGTCAGCACCAACACCGTGGCTGAGCCGCTCAACTCCAGTGTCGCCATGTCGGACGGGGAGCTCTTCATCCGGACCTGGAAGGGACTCTGGTGCATCGGCGGCAAGGCAACCCCGTAGGTTCGTGGGGACGACATCGCGCGCCCGCCCGGCTCGCGACCTGCCTGCCCGGCCATGAAGCGCACCGCCATCCTCAACGTCGTGGGACTCAGCCCGCGGCTCATCGGCCCCCACACGCCGCGGCTGAGTGCCTACCGCGACCGCGGATCGCACGCCATCATCCGGCCCGCATTCCCGGCCGTCACTTGCACGGCGCAGTCTGATTACCTTACCGGCACCGCCCCCGCAGCACACGGAATCGTGGGCAACGGCTGGTACGACCGCACCCTCGCCGAGGTCCAATTCTGGAAGCAGAGCAACCACCTCGTGCACGGCGAGAAACTCTGGGAGACCCTGCGCCGACACCACCCCGGCGCGACCTGCGCGAAGCTGTTCTGGTGGTACAACATGTACTCCAGCGCCGATTTCTCGATCACTCCGCGCCCCATGTATCCGGCCGACGGACGCAAAGTGTTCGATGTTTACGCGTGGCCGTATGAGCTGCGAACCGGGGTCAAACAGGCGCTAGGTGATTTCCCCTTCCCCGGGTTCTGGGGTCCGGTCGCAGGCGTGGATTCACCGCAGGGCCGTGCGGACGCCGCATCACGCTGGATTGCCGCCTCGGCACGTTGGGTGGAGGAACGACATCGACCGACGCTGAGCCTGGTCTACCTGCCGCACCTGGACTACAACCTCCAGCGCCATGGACCGAGGGCATCTTCCACCCCTGGGGCCGCGCTGAACCCGCGCATCGAACGCGATCTCCACGAGATCGACACCCTCGTGGGGGAACTCCTCGATTTCTACGCGGCACGCGACGTCCAGGTTCTGATCCTCTCCGAGTACGGCATCACGCAGGCGGAGATGCCCATCCATCTCAACCGCCACCTCCGCGAAGCGGGCTGGCTGGTGGTGAAAGAGGAGCTCGGGCTGGAGTTGCTCGACGCGGGCGCCAGCCAGGCGTTCGCCGTCGCCGACCACCAGGTGGCCCACGTCTACGTGCGCGATCCGGCGCACGTGCCGCGCGTGCGCCAACTCCTGGAGAGCACCCCGGGCGTCGCGGAGGTCCTGGACGTCGAGGCTCAGCGTGCCCGTGGCCTCGCGCATGCCCGCTCCGGAGATCTCGTGGTCGTGGCCCACGAGAACGCGTGGTTCACTTACTACTACTGGCTCGAAGATGCGAAAGCACCCGACTTCGCGCGCTGCGTCGACATCCACCGCAAGCCCGGTTACGACCCGGTGGAACTGTTCACCGACCCGCGCCTCTCAACCCTGGCGCTGCGCACCGGTATCGCCTGGCGCCTGCTCAAGAAGAAACTCGGGTTCCGCATGCTGATGGACCTCATCCCCCTCGACGCCACCCTGGTGCGCGGTTCGCACGGCGCGCAACCCAGCGACCGCGCCGATTGGCCGGTGTTGCTCGGGCCGTCAGGAAGTTCCCTCCCCGCCGAAACCACGTCCACGGGCGTGCGCGACATCCTGCTCGAACGACTCTGCGGCTAAGCCGCCGTCCGAAGGCGCCGGCAGGATCCCGTCCGTGCGAACCCGAGGCCCGCACTGACGCCAAAGCCAAAGCCGGAGTCGGAGTCGGGGTCGACGGCGAAGCGCTATTTCTTGCGCGGCCCCACGTCGTCGAGCTGGATCGGCCGGAACCCGAGGGCCAGGGCGGGCGAACCGTCCCGCAAGCGAAGATCCCGCTTCGCTGCGTCGCGGAACATCGGATCCGCAATGACCGAGTGCGTGTCATGGCCACGCGCCCTCCACGCCTCCCAGGTGGCGCCCGAGAACTTGAGCCCGGCGGGGTCGTCCTTCAGCCGCGTGTCGAAGTACAGATTGCGATCGATGACGAAGCGGTCGTTCTTCCAGGAACTCCCCAACAACTGCCCAGAATCGAAGCACACCACGTTGTTGGTGAAGTAAAACGAGAGATGCTCCTCGTCGCGGGTGCGCATCAGCTGATGCTCGGTGTTGAACGCGAAGACATTGTTCCGGACCACGTTCTCGCGCCCGTAGTGCTGGTGGAATCCCGAGCTCTTGCAGCCGTAGACCACGTTGCTTTCCAGCAGGATCCCTGTGCTGCCTTCGTCGGTGTACAAGCCCCACCCGCCGTAGTCATAGCTCACCACGTCGTGGATCAGGTTGTTGCGCACCACCGTGCCCGGCTGCGGACCCAGCGTGTAAACACCCCCCATGTCGCTGAGTCGACCCTGACCAATGTGATGCATGTGATTGAACTCGATCACATTTCCGCGGCACGGCGTGTCCTGGTACCCCCAGTTCCAACCCACCGAAACCGCCGTGTAGTAGAGGTCCGCAATCTCATTGTGCGCGATGCGATTGTGGCCGGTCTGAAAGAGGATCACCCCGACCGCCGGCGCAAAGATACGCCCCAACCCCACCAGGCGACTGTCCGTGATCTGGTGGGCATCGCAGGCCGTGAATGCGTCCGGATCGCGGTCCCCCGGCTCGCCCACGCGCACCCCGCCGCCGCCCGCCTCGCGAATGCTGCATTCCGAGATTTTCCACCGTCGCGCGCCACGCCCGAGATCCACGGCGTATCCACCCAGGTTCTCGAAGGTGCATTGCTCGAACGCGCCGTCGGTGGCGAACTCGACGCGCACCGCACCCCGCACGGGCACCGCGGCCTGGGGTGAAATGATCCCCTCCGCCGGCATCTCGTAGTCGCTCTCGGCCAGGGTCACTCCGCGGAACACCACCTTCTCCACGGGACGCCGTGCTCCTTCGTCCCCCTTGACCCGCAACAGGGTCACCCAGCGTGGGGCCACCACGGTCGCCTGATTGGGATCCACCCCGCGCGGGGCAAGAAGCGAGACCACCCCCGCTCGGCTGTCGAGCGTCCACTCCCCTTCGCGATCCAACGCCTCCGGCACATTCTCCACCCAGTACCGCGCGTCCCCTTCCGTCATCCACTCGGGCTTGGGCCCTCCCGGGATCACCGCCTCGTTCTTCGCCTCGTCCACCGACTGGATCGGCACATGCAGATCCGTCCATTTCATGAGCATGACCAGCCGGGCATCACGGTTTCCCGCCCAGGCGGATTTCAAATCACCGGGACGGAACGGCAGCGTGATCGGACTGGCGGCACCCAGGGGGGCGCGCAGTCGGAAGAAGCCTTCGTTCGGAATCCGGGCCCGGGTGAGACGCCGTCCGTCGAGGAACAGCTGATGAAAGACCCAGCCTCCGGGCACCTCGGGAACGCGTGTCTTCCACAAACCGGCCACGGCGGGATCCTTTTCCCAGCCCGTCAGCCGCACCCCGCCACTCAACGTGGGCCTGGCCCCGGGCGCGGCCTCGACGAGGAGTCCCGAGTCGGCCACGCCCAGCTCCAGCGTCGCCGGAAGTTCGTGGCGCCCGCCGGCCAGCACAATGCGCTTTTCCGCACCGGCCACGCGCGTGCGCCGCAGCGCTTCGGTCATGGTGCGCACCGGGCTTTGCGCCGAGCCCGCCCCGGCATCGTCTCCCCCCGGCGCGACGTGGATCTCCGCGTGAAGCAGAGGATTCGGGCCGCAGGAAAACCCGAGGGCAAGCAGCAGGGCCAGACGCGCGGAGACCATGCCTCCCCATGCCAGCAACGACGCAGGGATGCAACCTCACCGTGGCGGCCCGGTCTCGACGGAACAGGCGCGCCCCCGGCCAAGCGACGCGAAGCGGGCTAGGTCGAGCCGCCCATGGCGAGCAGGAACATGATGTTGCTCGCCGTCTTGCGCAGCTTGCCAAGCAACAACTCCATGCCTTCGACGGGAGGCACCCCCACGAGCGCCCGGCGCAACACCGAGATGCGCTGGTACTCGTCCGGATGATACAGGAGCTCCTCCTTGCGGGTACCGGAACGCTCGATGTTGATCGACGGGAAGATGCGTCGATCCACCAGCGCGCGGTCCAGATGGACCTCCATGTTGCCCGTACCCTTGAACTCTTCGAAGATCACTTCGTCCATGCGGCTGCCGGTGTCGACCAGCGCCGTGGCCATGATGGTCAGGGAACCGCCCTCCTCGATGTTGCGCGCCGCGCCAAAGAAGCGCTTCGGCTTGTGCAGCGCGTTGGCATCGACACCGCCGGACAGGATCTTGCCCGAGTGCGGCTGGACGGTGTTGTAGGCACGCGCCAGGCGCGTGATGGAATCCAGCAGGATCATCACGTCCTTCTTGTGCTCCACCATGCGCTTGGCCTTCTCGATCACCATCTCGGCCACCTGCACATGACGCTCCGGCGGTTCATCGAAGGTGGAACTCACCACCTCGGCGCCCTTGCAGGAGCGTTCCATGTCGGTGACCTCCTCGGGGCGCTCATCGATCAGGAGGATGATCAGGTAGACCTCCGGATTGTTCTTCAGCACCGCATTGGCCAGCTTCTGCATGAGCACGGTCTTGCCCGTGCGCGGCGGCGCCACGATCAGCCCGCGTGTGCCCTTGCCAATGGGACACACGAGATCCACGACGCGGGTGTTCACCTCCTCGGGATCCGTCTCCAGCAGCACACGCTTGGTCGGGAACAGCGGCGTGAGATTCTCGAAGTGGGTCTTCTCCTTGGCCTTGTCCGGGTCCTCATGCCCCACGGACTCCACCTTCAGCAGCGCGAAATAACGCTCCTTGTCCTTGGGCGGCCGGATCTGGCCCGCAATGTGATCCCCCGTCTGCAGATCGAATCGCCGGATCTGCGAGGGTGACACGTACACATCCTCGGGACAGGCGAGATAGCTGAAGCTGGGCGAACGCAGGAACCCATAGCCCTCGGGCATGACTTCCAGCACGCCTTCGGCAAACAGCACACCACGCCGCTCCGCGTTCTTTTGCAGAATCGCGAAGACGAGCTCGTGCTTCTTCATCGTCCCGAAGTTCTCCACACCCAGGTCCTTCGCCTTGGTGTTGAGCTCGGAGATCGACATCACGTGCAGCTTCGCAATGTTGATCGTCTCGCCCCGGGGCAACTCCGGCGCCGGGGTCTTGCCCGCGGCCGCGTCCGCCGCCGCGTCGCGCTCCACGTCCGGTGGCTCGCCCTCGATCGGCGCCACCGAACCCTTGTCGCGATCCAGCTCGGCCCGCTCCCGCGGATCCCGATCTCTCGGATCCCGGTCACGTGGGTCGCGCTCTCGCGGATCCCGTTCCCGGGGGTCGCGCTCCCGCGGATCGCGTTCACGAGGCCCCGGACCACGCGCCTGGACGTCGCGCGGATCGCGCGCCGCGTCCCGTCCCTCCCTCGGGGGCGGGGGTGGCAAATCACGCGGATCCCGGGCGCCACGAGGATCCCGCGGGTCACGCGCCTCGCGAGGCTCCGGACGCGCGGCACCACGCCCTTCGCGCAGATCCCGCGGATCGCGAGGGTCGCGCGGATCCCGAGCATCGCGGGGCTCTCCACGCACATCGCGCGGATCGCGCGGATCCCGAGCGTCGCGGGGGTCACGATCACGGAAATCACGCGGGTCGCGTGAGTCGCCACGAACGTCCCGCGGTGGGACGTCACGCGGTGGAACGTCACGCACGTCGCGGTCCCGCGGGTCACGCCCGGCAAGGTCGCGCGGCGCGGGACCGCGAGAGGGAAGATCACGGGGATCACGCACATCTCGCGGATCGCGCGGATCCCGAGCGTCGCGCTCCCGCGGAGCATCCGGACGTGCGTCCCGCGGCTGCGGTGCCCGGGGATCACGCGCGTCCCGGAAATCACGAGGATCGCGTGCCGCGTCACGCGGATCACGCGGGTCGCCTCGCCCATCCCGTCCCTCGCGCACGTCGCGCGGGTCCCGGGGATCGCGTCCATCGCGTCCACCGGGGTCGCGGGCGCCACGGCCAGGGCCTTCCCCTCCGCC
>JADLFD010000391.1 GCA_020845805.1 Verrucomicrobiales bacterium
CTGCCCCTCACGCCCCATCTTGGCGTCCACCGACGCACGGAACGGAACTGGCCGTCCCTCGCCACGTCGGGAATGCTGCCGCCGCCGTGACGCCCACGCGCCCCCACGCTCCTGCCGCCGAAAGCCTCTCCGGCCTGATCGAGCGCGTGACCTTCCACAACGAGGAAACCGGCTTCGCCGTGTTGAAGGTCAAAGCCAAGGGGCATCGCGACCTGGTGTCCGTGGTCGGCTCCCTCGCCTCCGTCAGTCCGGGCGAATGGCTCAACGCCCAGGGATCCTGGGTCCAGGACCGCGAGTTCGGACGCCAATTCAAAGCCGACCTCCTCACCAGCACCGCGCCCACCACGCGCGAAGGAATCGAGAGATACCTCGGCAGCGGCATGGTCAAAGGCATCGGCCCCGTCTACGCGCGCAAGCTGGTGGAAGCGTTTGGCGAGTCCCTCTTCGACATCATCGACCACGAATCCGCGCGCCTCGAACAGATCGAGGGCATCGGCCCCAAACGCCGCCAGCGCATCAAGCAGGCCTGGAACGAGCAGAAGATGATCCGCGAGATCATGGTCTTCCTGCATTCGCACGGCGTCGGCACCAGCCGCGCGGTGCGCATCTACAAGACCTACGGTGAGCAGGCCATCGAAACGGTGCGCGCCAATCCCTACGTGCTCGCCCGCGATATCCCCGGCATCGGCTTCCAAACCGCCGACGACATCGCGCAACGCGCCGGGATCCCCGCCGACTCCCTCCTCCGTGCCGCCGCCGGTCTCAACCACGTGCTGCTCCAAGCCACCGGCGAAGGGCACTGCGCACTCCCCGCCGAGGCCATGAAGGAAGCCGCCACGCAGCTACTCGGCGTCGCGGAACAGGTGGTGGCCGATGCCCTGGCTCGCGCCCTCGAAACCCGGGAACTCGTCCTCGCCCCCATCGAGGATGTCCCCTGCGTCTACCTGCCCGCATTGCGCCGCGCCGAGGAGGGCATCGCCGGCCGCATCCTGCACCTCGCCTCCGCGCCCCCCGCCTACCCGGCGGTGGACTTCGAGAAGGCCGTGGCCTGGTGCGAATCCAAAACCGGCAAGACGCTGGCCCCTTCCCAACAAACCGCCCTGCGCCAGGCCCTCCAGCACCGACTGCTGGTCATCACCGGCGGGCCCGGCGTCGGTAAAACCACGCTGCTCAACGCCATCCTCCTCATCCTGCGCGCCAAAAAAGTGCGCTGCCTCCTCGCCGCACCCACCGGACGCGCCGCGCGCCGTCTTTCCGAATCCACCGGGCTGCCCGCCAAAACCATCCACCGCCTGCTCGAGTTCGAACCGGCCCGCGGCGGCTTCGCCCACCATGAGTCGCGGCCGCTCGACACCGACCTCCTCGTCATCGACGAGTGCTCCATGGTCGATGTCACGCTGATGCACCACCTGCTCCGCGCTCTGCCCCCCGCCGCGTCACTGCTGCTCGTGGGCGATGTCGACCAACTCCCCTCGGTCGGGCCCGGCGCCGTCCTCCGTCACCTCATCGAAAGCGGCGTCGCCCCCGTCGTGCGTCTCACCGAGGTGTTCCGCCAGGCCGCCCACAGTCGCATCATCACCTCCGCCCATCTCATCAACCAGGGACAACTCCCCCTCGCCACCGATCAGGATCCCGAAGCCGACTTCTTCTTCATCGAACGCGAGGATCCGGCCGCCATCGCCGATCTTGTCGTCCACCTGGTGAAGCAACGGATTCCCGCGCGGTTCGGACTCGACCCCACCCAGGACATCCAGGTGCTCTGCCCCATGAACCGCGGATCACTCGGGGTCCGCGAGCTCAACGCACGCCTCCAAAACGAAATCAACCCGCTCCGCCCGGACGAGGTGGCGGTCGAGAAATTCGGCTGGCAGTTCCGTCCGCGCGACAAGGTCATCCAGACCGAGAACAACTACGACAAGGACGTCTTCAACGGCGACATCGGACAGATCACCCAAATCGATCCCATGGAGCACGAGGTCACCATCCGGTTCGATCAGCGCGACGTGGTCTACGACTACGGCGAACTCGACGAAGTCGCCCTCGCCTACGCCATCACCATCCATAAATCGCAGGGCTCCGAGTTCCCCGCCGTCGTCCTGCCCTTGGCCACCCAACAGTACCTGCTCCTCCAGCGGAATCTCATCTATACCGGCATCACGCGCGGACGACGTCTCGTGGTCCTCGTCGGCCAGCCCAAGGCCCTGGCCATCGCCGTGCGCCAACACGAGACCGCCACCCGGCACTCCGGGCTTCTCGGACTGCTCCGCGCCGGCCATTCCTGATTTCTTCCCGGACCGAACCCCGGTGCCCCCCTGCGCACGCCCCGCGATCGGCTCCACTTTCGGGTTCCGCTCCGGCGCGCACCCCGGCACGCTCGGGCCGTCATGGTGCTGGTCATCGATAACTACGATTCGTTCACGTACAACCTCGTGCAGTACCTGGGCGAACTGAACGTCCCCCTCGAGGTGCGTCGCAACGACCAGATCACCGTGGACCAGGTGCGCGAACTGAATCCCGCGCGCATCGTGATTTCCCCCGGTCCCTGCTCCCCCAAAGAGGCCGGCATCTCCAACGAGATCATCCGCGAGTTCGGCCAGCGCCTGCCCGTGCTTGGGGTCTGCCTGGGGCACCAGTGCATCGGTCACACCTTCGGCGGGGATGTGGTGGTGAATTACCGCATGATGCACGGGAAAACCTCCCTCATCCGGCACCTCGGCCAGGGCGTCTTCGCCGGCATGCCCAATCCCTTCACCGCCACCCGGTACCACTCCCTGGTGGTGAAACGCGAGACCCTGCCCGAGTCCCTCGAAATCACCGCCTGGTGCGACGAGGATCCCAACGAGATCATGGGACTCCGTCACAAAACCTTCCCCATCCACGGCGTGCAGTTCCATCCGGAGAGCATCCTCACCCAGGACGGACGCCGCATGATCCGCAACTTCCTCGAGCTCTGACGGCCTGTGCACGTCCAGTTCCTCCTGGGCCGCGCCGGCAGCGGCAAGACCACGCGATGCCTCGCCGGTATTCGCGAGGAACTGGAACGATCCCCCGAAGGCCGCCCGCTCCTCCTTATCGCGCCCAAGCAGGCCACGTTCCAACTGGAACGAATGCTCCTGGAATCCGGCGGGGTGCAGGGCTGGACGCGTCTTCAGATCCTTTCCTTCGACCGGCTCGCGTCCCAAATCCTCAGCCAGGGCAGCCCCGTCCAACTCCTCGCCGAGGAAGGTCGCATCATGGTCCTCCGCGGACTGCTGCGCCGCCACCGCGATGAACTCAGCCTCTTCCGCTCCGCCGCACGCCTGACCGGCTTCGCGCGCGAGGTCTCCACCATGCTGCGCGAGTTCCAGCAGCAACGCGCCGGTCCCGACCGCCTCCAAGCCACCGCCCAACGTCTCGGGGACGGCTCCTCACTCGCCCTCAAGCTCGCGGACCTCGCCCTGCTGCTGCGCAAGTACCAGGAGTGGCTGCGCGAGCGCGGACTGCACGACCCCGATTCCCTCGTCGAACTCGCTGCCGAAGCCCTCCAGCGCCCCGGCACACGCTTCGATCCGCAGGGCCTCTGGCTCGACGGTTTTGCCGAAATGACGCCCCAGGAGATCGATCTCCTGCAGGCGGCCGCCCAGCGCACGCACCACGTCACTGCCGCCTTCTGCGTGGAACCAGAGTCGGCGCCGGACGTGCCTTGGAGCTCCCCCTGGTCCGTCGTGCAACAGACGTACCGCCGCATCCGTCAGGCCTTCGCCGCGCTCCCCGGGGCCACGGTCGAGACCGTCGTCCTGGGCGGTCCCGGCCAGCCCGGCCGCTTCCAGGCCAGCCCCGCCCTCGCCCGCCTCGAACGGCACTGGATCCATCCCACCGCCGCTCCTCCCCCGGCCCCCGACGAAACCCAACCCCCGCTCCGCTGCGTCGCCTGCACCGACGCGGAGGAGGAAGCCGAAGTCGCCGCCCGCGAAATCCGACGCCAGGTGCGCCAGGGCGCGCGCTATCGCGAAATCGCCGTGCTGGTCCGTTCCCTCGAGCATCACCACGCCGCCCTGGAACGCGTGTTCCTGCGCTACGAGATCCCGTTCTTCCTCGACCGCCGTTCGCCCCTCTCCCATCACCCGCTCGCCGAACTCGTGCGCGGCACGCTGCGCCTCGCCGCCCTCGGCTGGAAACATGAGGACTGGTTCGGCATCCTCAAGACCGGCCTCCATCCGCTCCCCGAGGCCCTGGTCGATTCCCTCGAAAACCAGGCACTCGCCGGCGGCTGGGAGGCCGAATTCTGGCGACGCGCCCCCGGGGACTCGCCCCCTCCCGAACTCGGCACCAATACCGGTGCCGTCGCGGAATTGGTCCTCACCTTCGAACGCTTCATCGACGGGATCGGCGAGGAACCCGATGCCACCATCCTCGGACGCGCCCTGCGCCGGCTCTGGACCGAACTCGGCACCCACGAGGCGCTCGAAGCCTGGATCGAATCCGAAGGCGAACTCGCCTCCGGCGGCACGTTCCTGCACCGCACCGCCCGTGAAGAGATCCTGGGCTGGCTCGAGAACGTCGAACGCGGCTTCGCCCACGACGCCATCCCACTCGCCGAGTGGCTCCCCATTCTCGACGCCGGACTCGCCTCCCTCACGGCCGGCGCCATCCCGCCCGCTCAGGATCAGGTCCTCATCGGCGCCATCGATCGGTCGCGACAACCCGACCTGCGCACCGCCATTCTCATCGGCTGGAACGAAGGCCTCTTCCCCGCCCCGGCCCCCACCGGAGGCCTGCTCACCGATTCCGAGCGCGAACGCCTCACCAGTCTCCCCGACGCCGTCATCGGCGAACGTCTCCGCCTCATCGGACATGAACGCTACTTCGGCTACATCGCTGTCACCCGCGCTCGCGAACAACTGCTCGTGACCTGGTCCGGCCGCGACGCCGCTGGCCGCCCCCTCCTGCCCTCCCCGTTCGTGCGTCAGCTGTCCTCCCTCTTTCCCTCACTGACCCACGAACTCGCCGACGCCGAAGCGCCCGCCCCAGACTCCACTCCCGAACGCCTCGCCGCGCGCGTCGAACATCGCTGCGAACTGCTGCCCTGGCTGCTCGCGCGTCCCGACACCACCCCGCTCGACGGTCTCGCCGGGGACGCCCTCCGCCGTGCCTGGCTGCGTCGCTACCGCGAAGGACCCGGTCCCGACCAACTCCACCCCACCGTCGCCCAACGCCTGCTCGGCCGACCGATCAGCGTGTCCGTCTCCGGCCTGGAATCCTTCGCCGCCTGCCCGTTCCAGTTCTTCGTACGCCACACCCTCCGCGCCGAGGAACGGGAGCAGTTCGAAGTCGACCCGCGCCACCTCGGATCCCTCGCCCACGACATCCTCGCCCGATTCCACGACAGCATTCTCGCCGACGACCTCGAGTGGCGTGACGTGTCCGCCATCGCCGCCCGCGAACGGCTCGAATGCGCCGCCACCGCTTCGCTCGCCGATCCGCACCACGCCGTCTTTCAATCCACACCCGAAACCCGCTGGCGCACCGAATCCCTGGTGCGCCAACTGGCCGAACTCGTCGCCATTCTCGTCTCCTGGGCCACGCGCTGCGCCTTCTCGCCGCGCTTCGCCGAACTCGCCTTCGGCACCGTCGAACAACCCGCCTGGAAACTCACCACCCACGACGGCCTCGCCCTCTCCGTCCGCGGCAAGGTCGATCGCCTCGATACCTGGGTCGATCCCCAGGGCGTCACCCATTTCCTCGTCCTCGATTATAAGCTGTCCCCACCCCGACTCGCCGATGACCTCGTGGCCGCCGGGATCGACCTCCAACTCGCCGCCTACGCGCTCGCCCTGCCCTCGCGCTTCCCGTGGCGACGCCACCTCGGCCCCGAGCCAGATCCCGACGAAACTACGGACTCCGCCACCACGCTGACCGCCCCCTCCCGCGCCGGCCGCTCGGAGACGGCAGGACCAGCCTCCGCCTCGCCCCCCATCCCCGCCGGCATGTTCTACATCCCCCTCCGCGCGCGCGCGGCTCGCCGCCCCACCCGGGCCCTCGACCCCGAGCAGGCTCGCGAGGAACGCTGGGAGGCCTTCAAGCATCGCGGTCGTTTCGACGCCGACCGCGTCGACCAACTCGAGACCGACGGGACCTCACCCGGCCTCGGTCAGTTCGCCATCTCCCGAACCCAGTCCGGTGCGCTGCGCAAAGGCGGCGAAGGGCGTCCCTCCGAGGAATTCCAACGCCTCCTCGACCTCGCCCTCCATGCCATCCGCGACGCCGGTGATCGCATCGCCCACGGCCACGCCGAAGTCAGCCCCTACAAAAAGGGACGCCAATCCGCCTGCGACCGCTGCTCGCTCCGTCCCGTCTGCCGGTTTGACCCCTGGACCCAGTCCTTCCGCCGCATCCCCGCACTCGCCACCTCCGAGTAGAGACCATCCATCCGCAGCCGAGGAAGGCGAGGGCAAGAAAATGAAGGCAGGAAAATAAAGGCCGGGGAGCTTTGGAGAATCGATGCCTGCCACCCATCTTCCTGCCACCCATCTTCCTGCCACCCATCTTCCTGCCACCCATCTTCCTGCCTGACTCCGGCCGAGGTCCGTTCCCACGTCTTCGACCACGACAGCGTGAGGGAAGGCTGGCACTGTTCCGGGCGTCACCCCGCCTTCCATGAGCCGTCGCGTCCTCCTCGTCCTGCTCGTCTTCCCGGTGCTCGCTGCGTTCCTCGTGGGCGCACGGGTTCTCGCTGTTCCGCCCTCGCCCGCAGTCGAGTTGTGGCTCCCCGCCCCCTCCCCCCTGGCGCGCAACGTGGGCGGTCGCACCGTCCTGTCCTGGGCCGTGGAACCGGGCACGCTCCTGCCCAATGGCAGCTTCGAGGACGGCACCAACGGTTGGTCCTTCGTCCCCAACGGCACGCGGGACGGGATGCGGCTCTCGACCAACGCCGCCACCGGCAGCGTCCGACTGCCCCCGGTGGAGGGCACGAACACCCTGCGACTGCCCCCCGGCCAACTGTCTCTCGAACTCACGCTTCCATCACTGGGCTCCGCGGTTGCGCTCGGGATCTCGTACGCCGAAACCGGCGCGCTCGGCCTCAGCAGCCAACTCGAATTCGTACCCGCCGACCCCGCCCTGAAGCGCGTCGAGCTCATCCCGGACATGCCCGCCTTCGACGGGCTGTCCATCTCCAGCACCTGGCGCCGACGCGGCGCCGATTTGACCGACTTCGCTGGACAGCGCGGAACCCTGGTCTGGACCTTCCCCAGCGGGGATCTGGTGGCCTGGTTTCTGGACGACATCCGATTCACGTTCGTGCCTGCCGGCACTGAATTCGACGTGTGGTTTTCGGATGAACAAACCCGGCCGCCCGCCCCCCTCAAGCACCTTGGCCGCACTCAGCGAAGCGCTTGGTGGATCAAGGATCAGATCTCGGGCGGCGCGGTACGGTGGCGGGTCGATGTGATCACGCCGGAGGGCGTCACCGAGGGGCCGCTCTGGACCTTTGGCCTGGCTCCGAAAGGGAGAGAACGAATCCTCGCCTTCGATCCGCCCGCGACCACGGTGGGCCTGGATCAACCGGTGCCGTTCACGCTCCAGGTGCATGACGAGCGCGACTTCCCCACACCCAACGCCGGCTACTCCCTTCAGGTGCAGGCTTTCTCGCTCACCAGCGCACCGGCCTCGGTCCGGATTACCGAAATCGACACCAGCCAGGCTGATCGCGTCGAGCTTCGCAATCTCAGTGACCAGCCCGTGGACCTCTCCGGCTGGCGCCTCGAACTCTTCTCCAGCGCCAATACCCTCACCGGGGCCGTCAGCGTGCCAATCCCGCCCGGGAGCATCCTATCCCCAGGTGCGCATGCGACCTTCTCCGAAGGCCGCCCCGCCTCCTCCACCCGCTGGCCTGACCTGCGCATCTCGTCCATCGACTGGTACGAAACATCCACCTTTCGGGCTGGCCTCACCCTGCGCGATGCCGCCAATCAGATCGTGGATGCCTTCTTCGCCGAAAGCTCCCGCGAAATCATCATGGGCACGGAATTCCCTCGGCAGTCCCCCTCCGTCGGTCCGGGACACTGGTTGGGTCTCCCCGTCACCAATCGCCCCACCACCACGCTCACCTTCCAGCGGTTCGGGGCACGTGATCTAAACCAAGCCTCCGACTGGCGGCTGGCCGCCCCCACCTTCGGCACCGCCAACACCGACCTCGTCGTTCCCGCGCTCCCCGGCTCCGCCCCCTTTCCCGTCGAGTTCGTCGGCTCCACCAACGTCCGCACCCGTTCCCCCGACGGCCGCGTAGGATTCGGTCTCCGCTTCCCTCGTCCTGATGCCGCCGTCCAAGTGCTCGTCACGGCGACCAGGAGTGGCGAGGTTCCGGTCATTGCTTTGAGCCCTGCGTTCGCCGTGGGAGCCGCCTCCTATCTCGAACTCCTCGCCCCCTCCTCCCTGGCGGAAAACGCGCCCGCCACCGCCGGCCCGCTGCGAGTGCGGCTCTCCGAGCCCGCCCCGACCGACATCCCGGTACGTTTGGAAGGCTGGGCTTCCGATGGCAAACCTCTCCCCGCGGCTTTAGCTCTACCCCATGAAGGGGTCATCCCCGCCGGGACCACCGAGCTCGCGCTCGATCTCCTGCATCCCGAGGACACACTGCTCACCGGACCGCGCCTGTTCTCACTCGTCGCCTCGGCGCCCAACTACGCCTCGGTGCTGCATCCCTTGGTCTGGGAGGAAAACGACGTCGCCACCCTCCAACTGGAGCTCCCGCCCAGCCTGGCCGAAGGTCAAAGTGCCCGAGGGAACATTCGTCTGGATCGACCGGTCGATGGCGTCTTTGACGTCGAGCTTCACGCGGAACCACCCGGGATCGTGAACCTGCCCAGCCGCGTGCGATTCTTCGAAGGAATCCAAGCCGAGGAGTTCGGCATCACTGCCTGGAACGATACCCTGATCGCAGGCTCCCAGTCGGTCACCATCACCGCTTCGTACCCCGGCTGGGCCTCTGCTTCGCGCACGCTGGAACGGCTCGACGACGATACCCGCACCTTCGATCTCAGCGCGGGCGGCAACGGCACCACCATCGAAGGCGGCATCCTCTCCTTACACGTCGTGCTCGGCGGCACCCTGACCAATACCCTGACCGTCCGCTTCGAGAGCTCCGACCCGACCGTGATGGTCGCGCCCTCCCCCGTGGAGGTGAGCCCGGGACGACAGATTCTCGACGTCGTGTTCGAAGCGCCGGAGGACGCGCTCACCACCGGCTCGCGCACCGTCCTGCTCAAAGTCACCGCACCGGAGTTCACCGAAGCGACGATCCCGGTCACGGTCCTGGATACCGACCCCGCCCGCCTGCGCGTCGACCTGCCGCCCGGTCCGTTCGCACCAGGCGAGACGTTCGAGGCCCGTGTGGTGGCCGAAACCCTCGACGGACGCCCACTTCCCAGCCATCCGCTGGGCGAGCTCACCACGCGACTGGTCGGCGCCCCCGACACCACGACGTACACCCCGGGCCAAGCCATCCCCGGCCTGGGCTTCACCGCCCTGCCCGGGTCTGTCTCCAGACCCGGTTCCGGGTTCGGTCTTGAGGTCACCGCAACCACCCTCACCGGGACCTCTCCTCCGTTCTCCGTTTGGACCCAAGGCGCCCCCACCGAGGTTCGCTACGCGATCTACGACGCCGCACGCGACCAGTTCCTCGTGGTGCCGGAAAACCCGGATGGCCCCCTGCAATTCGTCTCCGGATCCGACGGAACACGCACCGACCTGGTGCCCTCCCCCACCGGGATCGTGGACATGGCTCTCACTTCCGACGGCCACCATGTGGCGGTCCTCGACCTCGCGGGGACGCGACTCGCCACCCTCAACCTCGCCACGCGCACAATGGAATCCGAGGTGCGATTCGGAGATCACTCCCCGAATCGGCCCTGGGTCGGCCGCAGCCTGGCCGCCGCCCCTGGCCTCTCCAACGCCGTGGTCGTGGCGCGCTGGCACGGCACCAACGACGCCCTGGGTGGCGATCTCTCCCTCTACCAGGACAACCTCCGGCGCCCCACCACCGCCCCCATCCCGTTCCTGAAGGTGGAAGCGCAGCTTGCTTCAGACTTCTCCGAGCCCACGGTCTCCCTGCTGAACAACGGTGTCCTGAACTCGTTCCCCGTCAGTGCGGACGGCGTGAGCCTCGCCCTCGAGCCCGCACATATCGCCCCCTGCTTCCCCGCCAACCTGCCGTTTCCCAGCCAACGCCTGCTCCGCTCCCACGGCGTGGTGATCGACCCCTGCCTCGTGTTGCACGACTCCCACCTGCCCGGCGTCCTGCCCGACCAATCCCCCGCCCAGGAGATCGTGGCCCGCGCCATCGACCCGCTCACGGGTCGATGGGCGATATTGCGACCCGATTTCGGGTCCGGCAATGCCCTCGGTGTCTACACCCCTCACGCCCCCCAACGTCTGTCCGAGACGTACCTCTCGCCCTCCCTCGCCTTCCCGGCCCAGCTAGGTTGGGCCGGATCCAACCGCTGGCTCGTCATCGCCGAACGCCGTTTGCATCTCGTCGCCACGACCGAACCCACACCCGTCCGCCACGCAGATCTCTCCGTGTTGACCGCGCTCCTCCGCCAGGACCCTGATCAAGGCACCTCGGAAGTCCTCCTACGCGTGGAGAACCATGGCCCTGACCCTGCCGACCACGTCGTGGCGACCTTCGGTCTCTCGCGAGTCCTGGCCACCTATGTCCAAACCATCACCCCGCCAACCACTCGGGACCCCACTCTCGGGCTGAACAATGGTCTATACGTCCTCGGGGACCTCGCCGCGGGAGCCAGCACCGAACTCACCGTGACTCTCGCCGGCGCTCACGACTCCAGTCTCCCGGCCGCCCTGCGTGGGCATCTCGCGGCCTCGGTGCTGGTCTCGGCTTTGGCGTCCGATCCCGTTCCCGACAACAACCGCAGCCTGTATCGCGCGGAGGGACTGCTTCCCAACCCGGTCCCCGCACTCCGCATCCGGCTCACCAACACCCCACTGCCGCCCCTCTCCACTCAGAGCATCAGCCTCTCGTTTCCGTCCGTGCCCCAGCACATTTACCAAATGGAAACGCAGTACTACCCCGGCGGTGCTTGGGAGCCCGATCTGACCACGATCCTGGGCACCGGGAACACCGTGGAGCTGCAGAAACCATTCTACCCATCCGATCCCGGCCCTCATCTCTGGCGACTGCGACGGCTCTCCCCCGGATTCTGAGGCGCAGGGCTGAACGGGGAACGGGTGACGGGTGGCGTGTCCCGAACGGCCTGGTGTGTTCGGCTCCTGGCTTGGGCTGTCTTTCCCGCCGCGTCCGCGCACCCACCCGCGTCGCCGAGTCCGTCGCGACCCCTCGCACCGGGCCGAGTTATCGCGGGAGCGCCTGTTCCGGCCCTCGGTCCAGTGAAAGCACGAGCGCGGAGTAGGCGCCAACTCCCAGGTTGATCCGATGCGTGCACCCATCCAACGGGGCGGCCTGCGCTTCCACATCCAGGGCCGGGTGATCTCCGAAGTCGTCCGCGTACACGCGCGCATCACTGTTCAACCGAACCCGCCACCGCCCGGCAAAGGGAACTCCCACCTCACAGTCTGTGACTGCCTCGTGCGACAGGTTCAGAATCACCAGCGTGGTGTCGCCGGGGCCCCCGTCACGCTGCCGCAAATAGCCCAGTATCCTCCGCGCATGATCCACATGATGCGTCTCAAGATGTTGTCCCATCAGGCCGGCGGTGAACCCTCGTCGGTTGGTGCGCAAATGGATCAAGTCACGGTAGAACCGAACCATGCCGCGCAACCGTTCCGCTTTCGCCCAATCCACCGGCACGTGATCCTGAAACCAGCCCGCTTCCAGAAACTCCTGCCCCTGGAACAGCATCGGGATGCCCGGCGCCGTGAACGCAAGAAGCGCCCCCAGCATGCTGCGCTTGCGCGCGTGATAGCTGTTCGGGTTCTCGGGAGCGATCTCGCTGGGCATGCGTTGCTTCCCGTTGGCCACCTCGTCGTGGCTCTCGCAATAGACCACGCGCCGAAACGCATCGCCGTCATAGCGCATCCTCAGCGCCGCCAGGATGACGTCCAAACTCCGCGCCGCATCGTCCGGGGCCGCCAGCGTCGACCGGACCGGGTGCACAAACGCCGAGTCCCATTGCGCATTGAACCCGGCGCCGCCCGCCCCGGTACTCTTCACCAGCCATTCACAGTGACGCAGATCTTCCGCAATGAGAATGGATCGCGGCTCCACGGCATGCACCTCGTCGTTGATCCACTGCATCAGCCCCCAGCCCTCGGCGAGCTCATCCGCGGCTCCATCCACCCGCCCGCTGCAGGATCGGATGTAGACCGTCGCATCCCAGCGCAACCCATCGGCGCCGTACTCCTCGATCCACATGCAGGCATTGTCTCGCAAGTAGGTGCGCACTTGGCCTCGACCATAGTCCGGACGCGAATCCCCCCAGGGTGTGCTGGCCCGACCGTCATTGTAACAGTAGATGCCGCCCAGGTTGTTCTCTGACCATCCGTCAAACTGCCAGACCGACGCGTCACCCGGTCCAAAGTGGTTGTAGACGACGTCCAGAATCACCGCGATCCCATGCTGGTGCGCCGCGGCTATGAATTCCATCAGCCCCTCCGGTCCGCCGTAGCCGCTTTCCACCGCGTAGGGATTCGCGGGGTTGTATCCCCAGGAGTAGTCGCCCGCGAACTCCGTCACCGGCATCAACTCGATGGCGGTGATCCCCAGGTCCGCCAGATAAGGCAGCTTCTCCGCCGCCGACGCAAACGTCCCCGGACGTCCCTCCTCCTTCACATGAAACGAGCCCACGTGCATCTCGTAGATCACCAGAGCATCCAGTAGCGGCGGTTCAAAACCGTCTTCCCGGTGCGGCTCGGGATGCCAGATCACCCCGTTCCCGGCTGAGTTGGTCACCTTGCGCGCGCGCGGATCGATTCGCGTAAACTCGCGCCCCCCGTAGCCGATCGAGTAGCGGTACTCCCCGCCCACGCCGGCCTCCTCCACCACCCCGAACCAGGTGCCGGATTCCTCCCGCTTCAGCCGATGCCGGGTCGCATCCCAGTCATTGAACGATCCCACAACCGCAACCGAGTCCGCGTGGGGAGCCCAGACCCGAAAGGCCGTGCCTGGCTGGCCCGGAACAGGAAAAGCCCCCATCCCCACGGGGGGCAGTCGGAGGGCCGGACTGAGACGATGTCGCGAGGTGGTTCGGATGAACGGAGGCATGGCAGGAGAGAAGGAAGAGGGAGGTCGCAGGATTTGTGGGGAGAGTCGGAAAGAGCATCGGCTCCGCAAAAAAACTCCGCGAAAGCCGTCAGAACCTGTCGCAGTCGTCAGCCAGGCTCTGTGGCTTCGCGGAGCGGGAACCCACGTCCCACCGGTTCTCAACGATTCACCAGGTCACTGACTCCCAGCGAACCCGGCCGTTGCGACTGGCGCAGGGACGGAGCGGCGGCGGCCGCGTCCGCCTCGGGAACGCTCGCTTCTCCGGTCACCGAGATATCCTCAGCGCCTTC
The DNA here is from genome assembly GCA_020845805.1 of Verrucomicrobiales bacterium. Lineage (GTDB taxonomy): Bacteria > Verrucomicrobiota > Verrucomicrobiia > Limisphaerales > CAIMTB01 > CAIMTB01. The sequence continues at coordinate 13,510 of JADLFD010000391.1, forward strand.
CTTCTCGAGAATTTCCTTGGCCAGAGTCGCCTGCACCGCGTTCTCCACGTGGACGGAGATCAGGATGCGGCCCTCCCGTACCTTCCCCTCGTAGCGCTTGGCTTCGTACTCGGGAATGCCGAGCCCCACCAGGCCGCCCGTGATGCCTCCGACGGCCGCCCCCACGGCCGCCCCGCTGAGCGCCGCCATGATCGGTCCGGCAGCGATGAACGGACCCACCCCGGGAATGGCCAGCGCACCGATCCCCGCCAGCAAACCCAGCGCACCACCGAGCAAACCGCCCGTGCCGGCCCCCGTCGCAGCGCCTTCCGGGGCTTTCGAGTTCTTCTCGTGCGCCAGATCGCGGGTGGTGCGTTGATCGGGAAACAGCACCGAGATGTCGTCGTAGGAAAACCCACTCCGATTCAGGCGGCTGACAATGATGTCGGCCTGGGTGGGCGATGTGGACAAACAGAGGACTGATTTCTTGGACATAATGATTTGGGATTAGGGATTTGGTTGGATTGAATTGAATTGGGTAGAGTTGAGTGGAGATAGGTTTCATTGCCTGGAAGGGAACCAAGTGCGGACACCCAGCACGTTCCAGGCAGGAGCGGGAGCACCCCGAAGAATCGGAGTCCTCCCCACTCCGTTCAGCGACGGATCACTTCGAGTTGATTCCGAACGCCAAGGCCGTTCGGCGCTGCTGCCTGGGCCAGTTCGTACACGACCATGCGCTCCTGCTCCGTCTCCACCGGACCCCGCAGCGTGATCTTTCCGTCGACGGTGATGACCTTCACGTTCTTGGCGCTGACCGAGAGGTCTTGGCGCGCCATGATCTGCTTGCGCAGCCGCGCGGTGGTCTCGACGTCGGCAGCGCTGGATCCATGATCCAGCGGCGTCAGGGTCTGACCGCTGCGATCGCGACGGTTCACCTCGGAGTTGTTGGGGTCGACGCCCACCGGGGCGCCGGCTTCCGGACCCGTGCTGAGATGGTAACGGCCGAGGAGTTCCACCCACGCGGAGTCACGCCGCACACGCTCCCATTCCGACGGCTCGAAGGCCGGGGCCTGCTCGAACTGCTCCCGGGTGGCCTCCAGATGCAGGACCTCTGTCCCGGCATCGTAGTGCATAGCCCTGGGCGGAACCGCGCGCAGGCGATCGCCCAAGCCAAGGATGCCGCCCGAGGAAACCACGATGCCGACCACTTTCCCCGTGGCGAGATCAAGCAACAGGTCGTCCACTTTGCCCAGTTTCTCGGATTGGCGCGTCTGCACTTCAGTGCCCACGAGCTCACTGGTCCGGGTCAACACGCGCGCCGACGAGGCCGGCGCCACTGCAGTTCCGTCTCGTCCGACGCGCGGCACCACCCCCCCGACGGGAGCGACCGGAGGGGGTTCCACGGCGGAAACCTGGTGGGATAGGGCGGCAGCGAGGAGAGCCGGCGCCAGGAGGTATGGAGAGATTTTCTTGTTCATAGGTTAGTTGGCTTTTGGTTGCGGTTGGTGGTGGGCGAAGGAACGCCTCAGGCCGAGTGCCCGGGGGTTCAGAGGCTCGTCACGGTGGGTGGGGTAACCGGGAGTCGCGTCCTTCCTTATTGCTCACCGCCGAAGGTTCACTCCGGCTGGATCCAACCCACCCGGACATCTGCACGACGAGTGCCAGTCCGAGAGCGGCTCCCAACCTGTTGAAGCGCACCAAGTTCTTCTTCAAGCCCTCGTTCCAATGCCGGTTTCGCGCCGTGCACAATGCCAGACCCAACCCGATTCCGTTGCGCTTTGCCTCCCCGCGCCCGCTCCTCTGCGCCCGCGAACACCACGCCCGTGGATGCGATGAAGTGGAGAAGACCGAGCCTGCCGCCTCGTGCATCCCGCAACGGGCCAACCTATGTGGGATGCACTCTGCACGCTCGATGCCCTGGACATCACGAGGCTGGTGCAGGCCACCCGTTCTCTCGCCGTGCACAATCCGGGTTCGCAACCCGCTCCAGACTGCCTCCCCTCCCTCGCTTCAACCCTTCGTCCCACAACACGTTGTCGCCCCCTACCGCGTTCCTATTTGCCCACAGGCCCGTGAATCCCGCCGCGAACGCCGGCCCGCTTGGCTCCCGCCCGACGTGGTGGCACGGATGGCGCTAGAGGTTTGTCGTGGATCGGGATCGTAAGCAGCCGAGCTCTCCCCACCTCCTCGCAGAGGAAGAAAACCGAAATCATCACACAGCTCTCATCAACTCAACTCAAGCCAACCAACCATGAACACACACTACGAAACCCCGGATGCCCTCCGTCACGATGCCCGCGCCCTCGCCGAGGACGCTCGCGCCCTGATCCGGGCCACCGCGGATTCTGCGGATGAGAAAGTGGCCGAAGCTCGCAAACGGCTGGAGAAGGCCCTGGCTGAAGGCCGGGAACTCCTGCACACCGCCCAGGACAAGGCCAGGAACGGAATGCAAATCGCGGACGAATGCGTGCGGAGCAATCCGTACCCCTATCTCGCCGCCGCGTTCGGCGTCGGAGCGGTGGTCAGCCTCCTCCTCACTGCACCGCGTCGCGCCTGACCCACCATGGCCACTCCGCCTGCTTCCAGCGTCGAGCCCCTGACGGCCAGTGCGCGGCGGCTGACCCGCACCGCGGTCGCCGCCGCGCATACACGACTGGAGCTGGCGGCCGTGGAACTCCAGGAGGAACGCGATCGCTGGCTGGCGGCGCTCCTTCTCTCGCTCGGTTGCGCGGCGTTCGGCTTGCTCGCCGGCATCGCGCTGACCGCCATGATCATCCTGCTCCTTTGGGAGATCTCGCCCGCCCTCTCTGCCCTGGCCCTCGCCGTGGCTTACGGCACCACCGCGCTGCTGCTCTATGCCCGGCTTCGACGGCGCTTTGCCGACACATCCCTCCTTGGCTCGACGTTCGAGCAGCTTCGTAAGGATCGGGATGCCTTGGAACAATGGCTCTCATGAACTCGTTGGAACACCGTCGGCGTCTGCTCGTCACCACTGCCGAGCTGCAGCGCGTCATGCTGGTTGAGGACTTCGAACGTGTGCACGCTGCCAGCCGCCAGGTCGCCCATCAGATCCGTGAGAAGACGCAGCTCGCCGGAGTTCTCCTCCCGCTCTTCGGAACCGTGGCCTCCGTCTGGTCCCGACGACGCTCAGGCGGCAACCCCTCGGACCCATCACCGCCCTCCGCACCGTCCTTGCTCGATCGGCTCCTGCCCCTGGTCCGGCTGGGCCTTTCCTGTTGGTTGGCCCTCCGACGCTGAGAGTCTTGCCCGACACGCGTTTCCCTTCGCCACCGGGACCCGCCCGCCCGGTGCGCCGCGCGCCGCCCCACACCCACTTTCTATCCCCCGACGGGTTCGGTCTGCGGCGCGCCTGAAGCATCCAAACCGAGTTTCTTGCGTTTGCGATAGAGGGTGGCCTGGTCAATGCCGAGAATCTCCGCCGCCTCCACCAGGCTGCTGGCCTGGGCGAGAATCATGCGAATATGCGAGGTCTCCAGAGCCTCGAGGGTGACGCGTTCGCCGGGTCGGGAGAGAGGCACCCTGGCGTTCGCCTCCGCCCCCCCGGCAACGGGACCCATCCCGTCAGATACTCCAGGGCCGGAAGCCCGCGCCTCCAAGGGGAGATCCCCCTCCTCGATCTGCTCGCCGCGCGTGAGAATGGCCGCCCGTTCCACCGCATTCCTCAATTCCCGCAAATTCCCCGGCCAGGGATGGGCTGCCAACCGACTCTGAGCCTCAGGCGAGAAGCCCGTCAGCCGGCGACCGCACTGGGCGGCGAAAAACTTCAGGTAGTGATCCGCAAACCGCAGCAAATCCCCGTGCCTCTCGCGCAACGGGGGCATGGTCACGGCAATCACGTTCAACCGGAAGAAGAGATCCTCGCGAAACGCACCCTCGGCCACGCGCTTCCTCAAATCGCGGTTGGTGGCGGCAATGATGCGCACCTCGGCCCGGCGAGTGGTGTTTTCGCCGAGCCGCTCGTACTCGCGCTCCTGCAGCAGCCGCAACAGCTTCGGCTGAATCTCGGGCGGCAAATCGCCAATCTCATCCAGAAAGAGCGTCCCGCCCTCCGCTGCTTTGACCTTCCCCCAGTGATCCCGCAGTGCACCGGTGAAAGCGCCCTTCACGTGTCCGAAGAGCTCACTTTCCAATAGTTCCTTGGAAAGGCTGGGGCAGCTCACCGTGACAAACGGTCGCTCCGCAAGGTGACTCTTCTGGTGCACCGCACGCGCCGCGACACTCTTGCCCGTGCCACTCTCCCCCAGGATCAGCACCGAGGCCGGAGTGGCCGCCGCGCGGGTGAGTACCTCCATGACCTCGCGCATCACCGGAACCGCGAAATCGAAGATCGGCTCCACCTGCTGCGTCCCGATTTCCGTCACCTCGCGCTCGAGACGCTCGATGCGCTGCCCCAGGTTCCTCACCTTCTGCAGTCGCGCCAGCACGGCGTGGAACTGCTCCCGCAGGAAAGGCTTCTCGAGAAAGTCCGTGGCCCCACGCCGCATGGCCTCCACCGCCGTTCGGATGTCTCCCTGCGCGGAGAACACCACCACCGGAATCAGCGGATGACGCTGCTGCATCTCCACCAGCACATCCAGGCCGTTCTCCGCGCCCAGATTCACATCTAACAGGACCGCATCAAAACGGTCCTCCCGAAGCCGTTCCAACCCCATCCGGCCGGTCGGGGCACCCTCCGCCAGGTGGCCGTCGTCCTCGATCAGGAAACAGGTCGCATCCCGAAAGGTCCGGTCGTCGTCGATGATGAGAAATTCCATGGTTCAGCTCCCCTCAGTGGGCCGCGATGGCTCGTGGAAGTCTCACGATGAACAGCGCCCCCTGCCCCGGTTCACTCTCACACGTGACTTGCCCATTCATGGCCTGGACCAGCTTCCGAACGATGCTCAGCCCCAGGCCCGTGGACGGTTCCCCGGCCGTGGGCCGCGCCGAGAGGCGCCGATACCGCTGGAACAGGCGCGCCCGGTCGTCGGCGGAAAAGCCCGGCCCGGCATCGCGGACCCGGCACTCCACGTGGTCCGCGGTCGCGCTCACCACCACCTCGATGCCCGCTCCCGGAGGAGAAAACTTCACGGCGTTCGACACCAGATTCTCCAAGACCTGGTCCAATCCCGAGGGATCCGCCCAGGCCCGCACCGGTTCCGTCGGCAGCGTGCATCGCATCTCGAGTGACTTCAGCCGCGCCGCGTCGCGATAGGTCTCCAGGGTGGAGCGGACCGAGGCGGCCACATCGAGTGCCGAGGGGCGCAGCGTGAGACCCCGCTCAGCGGCGGAATTGGCCAGGAACTCCTTCACGAAGGTGAGCAGGTGCGCACTGGTCTGGGCGATGTTGCCCGCCAACCGTGCGGTGCGTCCCTCGGCCTGCCCCGCGCGCTGCACCTGCTCCCGCAGCAATTGCGCGCTCATCTGCATGCCTCCCAGGTGATTCTTCAGGTCGTGCGCCAGAATCCCCAGCAGCTCATCCTTGTCCTCCGCCAGTTCCCGCAGCCGATCCTGCGCCAACTTCAGCGCCAATTGCGTGCGCACCCGTGTCACCAACTCCGCGTGATGAAACGGCTTGGTGACATAGTCCACCCCTCCCGCCTCCAACGCCCGCACGATGAAGTCCTTGTCGTCCGCGGCGGAGAGAAAGATGACCGGAATGTCCCGGTGCTCAGGGCTGGCCTTCAGGGCCTGGCACACCTCGCAGCCATCCATTCCGGGCATGAGCAGATCCAGCAGAATCAAATCCGGCCGTCTCAAGCCAATCCTTCGCAAAGCGGTCGCTCCATCGGAGGCCGGAATGATCTCATGCCCCAGTTTGCCAAGCACACTGCCCACCACCTGGATGTTTGCCGGCTGATCGTCCACCACGAGGATGCAGGAGGGCGGATGGGACGAGGGCGAGGTCGGTTCCACGGGAGTACCCAGAGTCATGCACTCGCCTCCCGCAGGCGCGAGGTCAGCGCCGGAAAGGCCGACAGGTGCTGTTCCACCTCGCTCACGGCGTAGGCCGCGGCCCCCTGATCCAGAGTCTCGGCATACTCCACCAGCACCGAGCACTCCCATTGCTGCCCCAACCCGATCAAGCGGGCGGCGAAACCCCGAATCTCGTTGATGGCCATGCGGTCGCGCAGGCCCGGCCACTCGCCGATCTCCAACTCTGCCAACGCAGCCAGCAATTCCTGTGGCACCGGCGAGGCCTTTGCCGGGTCCGGCGCGTCCGCACCTCCCCCCGCCAGCACGAAAGCCCCCCCCTCAGCCGTGGCTTGGCGCAGTGGAATGAACTGCGCCAGTTCCACGAACAGATCGTGCTTGGAGAAGGGCTTTCTCACATAGCCGCTGAAGCGCTGTTTCAAGTCGGCGTCATCGCTCAACAGGCTCGAGGCCGTGACCGCAATGACGGGTCGAAGTTCCATGCCCGGGATTTTGCGGATCTCCGCTAGGGTTTCCCGTCCGCCCATCCCCGGCATCCGCACATCCATGAGAATCACATCCGGCATCAAGGTCCGGCACATCTCCACCGCATCCTCGCCGTTCAGACTCACCTCCAGCTTGTGCGACGTGCCCGCGAACATCCCCAGCACCAACTGGCAATTCGCCTCGTTGTCGTCGACCACCAGCAGCGTGGAGGGACGCAGAGTCTCGAAATCCACCACCTCCGGTGCGCCGTCCAGCTTCTCTCCCTGCGCCAGGCGCACCGAGACCGGGAGGTCCTTAAATCGCAGACTGAACGCCGATCCCTTCCCCGGCACGGAGGCGACCGTGACCGTGCCTCCCATCATGTTCGTGAGCCGCTGGACTATGGAAAGCCCCAGCCCCGTTCCGGTCTTCTCCTTGTCGCGATGCGCTCCGGCCTGCACGAACGGCCGGAAAATCGCCTCCAGCTTCTCCGCCGGGATTCCCACGCCGGTGTCCTCGACCTCGATCAGCAGGGTAATGTGGCTGCTGTCCTCCTGCTTCTCCCACTGCACGCGCACCCAGATGCTTCCCTGATCCGTGAACTTCACGGCGTTCCCCACCAGGTTCACTAAGGTCTGTCGCAGCCGCACCCGATCCATCAACAGCGCACGCGGCAGATCCTCGGCCACCACACACTCGAGCCTCACCCCCTTCTTCGCCGCGTGCTGCCCAAACATCGTGTGCAGGAAATCACAGATCTCACGGGGATCCGTGGGTTCCAATCGCAGCTCCATCACCCCCGCCTCGATCTTCGACATGTCGAGGATGTCGTTGATGAGCTGCAGCAGAGAACCCGCACTGGTGCGAATGGCCTGCAGGAACTCGCGATGTCGCGTGTCCTTCACCTCCCCGGCCAGCAACTCACTGAAACCAAGGATCGCATTCATCGGCGTCCGAATCTCATGGCTCATGTTGGCGAGGAATACGGTCTTCTCACGGCTGCTGCGCTCCGCCTCCAGCTTGGCTTCCACTAGCTTTCGCTCGCGTTCCTGGTGACCCAGCATGATGCGCGCCAACCAGAAGGCGTAGATGCCCGCGCAGACGCCCAACCCGCCCGCCGCCAGGCTCGTCAGGCTGGCCCGACGCAACTGGCTGTGTGGCGTCAACCCCTCGCGCACCAGTCCCCCACCCTTGAGAAGCCGCAGGCGGTGGATGGCCACCCGCACCTCATCCATCGCGCGCTTGCCCCGACGCGTCGCCACCAGGCGAGCCGCCTCACCAACCCCCTGGTGCCGACGCACCTCCACCGCCTCGCGGTGGAACGTGAGCATGACCTCCGCCTTCGCCCGCAGGTCCACCGCGGCCTTGAACCAGTTCAGATCGGGTTTGGCACGCTCCAGGAAAACCTCGAAACGGGAGGGTAACTGCTTCTCCGCCGCGTGAAATGGATCGAGAAAGGTCTCGTCACCCGTGATCGCGAACCCGCGCTGCGCGGTCTCCACGTCCAGCAACAACCTCAGGATCTCGTCCAGTTCGTCCCGGATCTCCACCGCCTCACGCGCGGCCGTCAGACTCTTGGCCAGGTCCGACCAGGCCAGCCCGGAAAGGATCACGCTGGCTGAGGTCAGGGTGATCCACAGGATCACCACTGTCCGGTACACCAGGTTGTTTGGGGATCGATGCATGAACCGTCGGTCCTGTTCGTCGCCGGCCGGCACCCCGGACCCAATTCTCACGCTAGGCAGCACCATCGACACCGTCGAGCCCCATTCCCAAACCCACCTCGCCCTTGCCCTTGCCGTCGCCCTCACCCTCCTCAAGCCAGCAGCTCCGCCACGCCTTCCAGGGAGGGGATCCGTTCCGCAATTACCCGCGCCATCATCGCCACCCCCAACACTGCCAACACCAGAAACGCCCATCGCGCCGCTGTCGCCAATCCCTCCCACCCGTTCCCCCCGCGATCGACTCCCTCCGCACCAAACCCCGGTCCAGCCCCCGCACCAGCACTCCCCCCCGCGGTCGTTCGCGGCGTCGCAACCGTCGTCAGGATCGGCATGAGAGTCTCAGGAGAGTGCATGCGGGTCGGAAACCAGGAATCAGTGAATCCCACGGTGCCGTCCTGGCACCCCCACGCTCATCGCCACCAGTCGGGATGACGGTCGAAATCATACTGCATCAGGAGTCCCACACTGTGGCCGCCGTGGTCACGCTCACCGCGCACCGCGTTGAATCCATACCCATATCGCGCCACGATGCGGCATCGCTTGCTCTTGGGCGTGAAGGTCACACCGCACCCCACCCCGGTCTGCCAGTCGTCAGGCTGTTCAAACCCCGGCAGATACTCCAGTCGCGCGCTGGCTGCCTCCACGCGGAATTGGAACCGGCCCTCAGAGTCGAGGGGAAACAGGTAGCTGGCGTGAAGATGAACAAACCGTTCGGCGGAGAGTTCCTGATAGTAGTACCCCGGCAGGATCAACGGAAACTCCGCAATCAAAGGCAGGACGCCCCCCAGACGCCACGCGCTGAACCGATCCGGACTGCTCGACCCGCCGGCAGTCACCGCCAGGGAAACACGGTGCCCCACGTTGGTCCACGCATAGTCCAACCCTGCATACACCCAGTAGAGATCCGTGCGCCCCTTCATGGAACGGTCGTTGCCAAAACCAAAATCGCCATGCTCCAAACGCCACTGCCGCTCCACCCACGCGGAGACTTCCAGCCCCAGGTCGGGATAGAGAACCGGTTCCTTTCCCGCCCACCGCAGTCCCACCCGCGCAAAAGGCATCGGTCTCGACTCCGGAACCTCAAAACCTTCGTCCGTCTCCTCGCCCTCCGCGTAAGCCGTGTACCGGAACCCTGCCCGCGCGATGAGGTGCAGCGGGATCCGCATGGCGGGATTCACCAGCTGATAAAGGCTGATCGCCGCGCCGCCGCCATGTCCGTCAAAACTCTCCCCCTCCAGGTAACGCCCGTTCCGTACCTCATAGTAGTTGTCCCCGTACGCCCCGCCGTAGAAGCCCAGTCCGAGATCAGTGTGGGGCGAGATCAACTCGCGCAGGCCGAGCTCGCCATCCACATAGGCCGGCGCAAGAGCCACCCGGAGCGCCACGTTCGTCCCGATGAGATCCGGCTTGTTGTAGTAGTAGTAGGCGTAAACCCCACGAGGGCCGCGCCCGTTGATCGGCTGGTCATACCCCATCTGCAACATGCTGCGGTGGTAAGGATCCACCTGGGCCTTCGCGATGGTGCCCCCCAACCCCTGCATCAGCATCAGCACAAGCAGTGTCACTCCCCATCCCCTCATTCCCCCACCGCCCCCCTTCAAGCCCCCGCACCACCTGCGCCGCCCACGGGGCCCACCACATGGACCGGCCCCCAGGCTGGTCGCCAGGCACGGGCGGTGGCCCGCGGCGAGGCGTCGCGCTCCGGGGAGAACTGAAAGCAGGCTTTGAGACATGCTGACCGGGTTGAGGAACATACGCACCACCTGGGTCCACTCTATCACGGAAGTCGGCTTCCCAGCTGCCGCCATTTCGGGTTCAGATTCAGCTCTGGTCGGGCCTTCCAAAACGTCCCCGTCAACCGGGGAGCCGTCGCGAAAGCACTCAACTGATGCTCTTCCCCTGAATCAGGCGCACCAGGATCATGATGATCGCCACGACCAGCAGGATGTGGATGAACCCGCCAATGGTGTACGAGGAAACCAGGCC
>JADLFD010000392.1 GCA_020845805.1 Verrucomicrobiales bacterium
ACCTCCGCAACCTCGAACTCCTTCTCCTCGCGGGCGCCATCATCCTGCCCGCCAACCCTTCCTTCTACAGCCGCCCCGCCACCCTGGAGGAACTTGCCGATACCGTCGTCGCCCGCGTGCTGGACCATCTCGGCGTCGAACATCACCTGCTTCCGCGCTGGAAGGCCGAGGCGGAATAGGGCATTCGATCCGCACCGCGCCCGCGCGGATCGCACCGCTCATGCTCCAATCGATCTCGAACTGGCTGTCCTTCGTGAAGTTCAGCCACACGATCTTCGCGCTCCCATTCGCCCTCGCCGCCATGGCCGTCGCCGCCCGTGAAACCCGTGGCTGGCCCGGCTGGCGCCTGTTCGCCCTTATCCTCGCCGCCATGGTCTGCGCCCGCACCTGCGCCATGGCCTTCAACCGCATCGTCGATCGCAAATTCGACGCGCTCAATCCGCGCACCGCCACCCGACACCTGCCCGCCGGCACGCTCTCGCTCGCCAGTGCCCTGGCCGTCTGCGCCGTCAGCGCCCTCGCCCTGGTCGCCGTGAGCTACTTCATCAACCCCCTTTGCTTCGCGCTCTCGCCCGTGGCGATCCTCGTCGTCTGCTTCTACTCGCTCACCAAACGGTTCACGGACTTCACCCACGTCTTCCTCGGCATCGCACTCGCCCTCGCCCCGGTCGGGGCCTGGCTCGCCGTCCGCGGCACGGCCATCACTCCCGTGGAAGGCCTCCAAGCCTCCACCCTTGCCCTCGCCGTGGTGTTCTGGCTCATCGGCTTCGACATCATCTACGCACTCCAGGATTTCGAGTTCGATCGCCAGGCCAAACTCGGCTCCCTGGTCGTCCGCTGGGGTCCCAAGAACGCCCTCGCCGCCGCCTTCCTCGCGCATCTGGTCATGATCCTCCTGCTCGCCCTGTTCGGCGTGCTCTGCCGGTTCCGACTCCCCTACTGGGTGGGCATGGGCCTGATCACAATCTGCCTTTTCGCCGAACACCTCCTCGCGCGCCGGCGCCGCCTCGAATGGATCAACGTCGCGTTCTTCCGCATGAACGCCCTCGTCAGCATGATCTTCGTCATCGTCACCATCACCGAGGTCGTCTTCCCATTCTTCCGGCCGCGCAAAGGGTGATCGGAATCGGGGACAGGCAGCCGCCTCTGCCGCCTCGCCGGTTCACTCCACCCCATCCGCCAGGGCCGCTGGCTCAAGACGGTCGCCTTCGCGCGTCAGCCCCGGATTGACGGCCGGCAGCAAGGCGAGCTCCCCTTTCCACGCCATGTCCGACGCCCGCGCGATCGACCGCGCTTCCGCCTTCGTCTTTCTCAGCCGCTTCCCGGCGGTGATCCGAAAGCGCGGCCAGGCCTATTACGGCAGCGGCGCGGTCAAGCGACTCGACGAGGAGATCCCGGGCGAATGCTGGACCGCCGAAGTCCAGGGTGGCGAACGGTACGAGGTCACCCTGCTGTTCGATCCGGAGCGCCAAACCTGGGATGCCGAGTGCGATTGTCTCACCGAGGGTCTGTGCAAACACGCCTGCGCCGCGCTGCTCACCCTCATCACCCAGAACGCCACCCCCGCCACCCGCGCAACGGCGGCGACGCCCGCCAAGGTGCCGGCTTCCCCGCCCACCTCGTCCCTCAGCGACGAGGTTCTGGCTGCGCTGGGCCGTGCCCTGACTCCAGCCGAAAAAGACATCCTCGCCCTGATCCGGCGCATGTACCGGAGCCACGGAATACGCGGCGAAGCCGTCATCCCCGATCTTCAGGCGCTCGGCTGGATCCCCGATTGGGTGGATTTTGGCTCACTTCGCCTCAGCACGTCGCGGCTCACCAGCGAACTGGGCTTCTGGCATCACCTTGCGGCCCTGGCGGCCGCCGAGGGCTTCCCGGTTCCTCCCTTCCTGCAATCCATCCCGGTCCCGCCGGAGATCCTGGAGCAGGCGGAGAAAACCCACCGGACCCGTGCCATCGAGCATTGGCGGCGCGAACTGGCCCGCATGCCCGAGCCTTCCGTCCCGCAGGCACCCGACGCGGGCGTGGAGCTGCGCCTCCGACTCGAGCCACTCGAGGTCATCCTCGAGAATCGCACGGGCGAAGGACCCTGGCGACGGCTGCGTCCCAGCTACTCCCAACCCAACTCGGTCTCCCCCATATCAGGCGCCAGTCCCGAGGCGCAGATGATCTGGTCCGTGTTCGCCCAAGGCATGCTCGTCCACTACGGCCACTGCCTGAGCTACCGCCAACCGGAAGTCGTCGCCGCGCTCGGGCGCCTTCTCGCGACTCAGGTGTTCCGGCCCTACCTCGTGCAGGCCGACGGCTCCCCGCTGGTGTTTCACGAGGAACCCTTGCGCTGGTCCGTTCGCGAACCGGAGAACGTGCTGGGCGATTACCATCTCACCCTGTTGCGCCAGGACGGTTCGCCGGCGCCACCCACCCTCTTCGTGGCGCCCACCCAGCCGCCGCTTCACGTCACCGCCGGCGGGGTCTTCCCCGGCCCTCCCCCCAACCCGATCACCCAGTTGAAACGGGAGCTCGCCGTCCCCGCGCCGATCATCGAATCCAAGCCCGGGCTGCAATGGTTGCGCCTGATCCGGGCGCCGCTCCCGGAACGCCTCGCCGCCCGCGTCCG
>JADLFD010000393.1 GCA_020845805.1 Verrucomicrobiales bacterium
ACGCGCCGCGCTGGCGCTCCGCCCAGACGTAGCCCAGATGCACGTCCGCCACGAGCAACGCCCGATGCCCCTCCAGCCATACGGCGCGACGCGCATCCAGCCAGACTCCCGGAGTCACCTCCATCCGCCCTTCTCCCGCTTGATGACTGCGCCAGATCATGTGATCGCCACGCCGTTCAGGCTCGCCGGAAATCCTCTCGCGGCAAAGCAGCATCGAGCCCTTGCCAGAAGCCACCCCGATCCGTGAGGAATGGGCATGCCCACGCCGGTCCTGCGATCGCCCCGTTCCCTCGCCCATGCCGAGCTCGGGCTCCCCCGGTTCCCTTCCCTCCTGCTCGTGGCGATGCTCTGCACCACGCTGCTCCCGGCACGCGCCGCCGCACCACGCGCTCCCAGCAACTCCACGGCCACCCGCCCCCTGCGTTCCCACCATGGTCTCGTCGAACTCGTCGTTCAGATTCCCCCCGCCCACGAGCAAGCCTCCCCCCGCTGGTCCATCCGCTACCGCGAACGGGAACTCTTCTCCGCCTGCCGGCTCGGCTTGCGTCCGGCCGGTGGCCCGGACCTGCTGGCGGGAGCCACACTGGTCCGAGAAACACGGCGCTCCGTGGATGAATCGGTCCCCATGCCCTTTGGCAAAACGGCCCAGGTCCGCGCACGGTTCCGGGAACTCCGACTCAGCTTCGCCTCGCCCGGCGCCCGTGCCGTGGATGTGGTGTTGCGCTGCTACGACGACGCCGTCGCCTTCCGCTACGAGGTCATCGGGGACGCCACCGAGGCACCCCTGATTCTACAGGACGAGACCACCTCATTCCGCGTGGCGGGCGATCCCATCGCCTATGCACAATACCTCGCCCACCACCACACTTCACACGAGCACGAGGTTCAAACTCAGCCGTACAGCGGCCTGCGCACCAATGTCCTGCTCGACCTGCCTCTCACCTTCGCCTGGCCGGATGGCACCTGCGCCGCCATCACCGAGGCCGCCCTGCGTCGCTATGCCGGCATGGCCTTGTCCCGCCACACCGGAGCGCCAGACCAGGATGAGCTGGTGTGCCGTCTCACTCCGCGCCCCGATGGCACCAAGGTGATTCGCCCCCTGCCAGTCCACACGCCGTGGCGCGTGGTCCTCCTCGGCGATCGCCCCGGCGGGTTGCTCGAATCCGGAACGCTCTTCGCGCTCAATGAACCCACCGCACTCCCGGACCTCTCTTGGATCAAGCCCGGGAAGATTACGTTCCACTGGTGGAACGGGGACGTCTTCGACGGGCAGCCCGGCGCCCCCATCCTCTCCTTCGAGATGGCCGCCAGGTACATCGACTTCTGCGCCCGCCACGGCATCGCCGCCCACTCCCTGACCTCCACCGAAACCACCACCACGCCCTGGTACCACCAGTCGAAACCCGGCGTGGAACCGGGTCCCGACACCGACGTCACCCGGCCGCGCCCCGGCTTCGAACTGGAACGAATCCGTGCCTACGCCGCATCCAAGGGCGTCCGGCTGTGGACCTGGGTCCACCAGGGCGCCCTCCGCGGCCGAGTCGAGGAGGCCTTCGCGGCGTTCGAGAAGATGGGATGGAGCGGCATGATGGTGGATTTCTTCGATCACGACGACCAGGAGACGGTCGAGTTCGCGGAGTCGATCCTGGAGGCCGCCGCGCGACACCGGATTCTCATTCACCTCCACGGCGTGTGGAAGCCCACCGGTCTCGAGCGCACCTACCCGAACCTCATGAACCACGAGGGCGCGCTGAACCTGGAGTATCTCAAGTGGAGCGATCGGTGCACCCCTTCCCACGACCTGCTGATGGCCTTTACCCGGCTGGTCGCGGGTCCCATGGACTATCACCTCGGCGGGTTCCGTGCCGTCCCGCGTTCTGAGTTCACCCCGCGAAATGTCGCCCCGCAGATCCTCGGCACCCGCGCACACATGCTGGCGATGTATGTCTGCTTCGACAATCCGATGCCCATGGTGGCCGACTTCCCCACCGCCTACGAAGGCCAGCCTGGCTTCGACTTCCTGTCCCGCCTGCCCACATGGTGGGACGAAACCCGCGTGCTCGACGCCGAGATCGGCGAGTACCTGCTCACCGCACGCCGCCGTGGGAGTACCTGGTATCTGGGTGCCCTGTCCGCCAATACCGCGCGCACCCTCGATGTCCCGCTCCGCTTCCTCGGCCGGGGCCGTTACGAAGCGGAACTGTGGCAGGACGGACCGGACACCGCGCGCCATCCGAACTCCCTCGAGGTGCTGCCGTCTCGGGAGGTCCGGGCCCGCGACCGACTCCGCGTTCCAGTATCCCGGGACGGCGGGTTCGTGGCGGTGTTCACACCTCGGGACTTCGCGCTGACCACCCCCACCGTGGTCGAGACGTCCTGCGGCGAATGCCAGTTCGGCATGCCCGGCGCCGGGTGCGATCTCGCCCTCCGCGTGTCGGGTCGAGCCTACTTTGTGGACGGCGTGCACCTGGATTCCCTGGGCGACGCCCACGCCGCCGACGGGCTCTGCAACGCGGTCCGCCACGCGCGCGTCACCGGGGAGGTGCGCGCCGGCCGCTTCCACGCGTCCACCTTCGAGCTCCTCCCGGAACGCTGACCCACCTTCTATCTCCCATTTCACGCCGCCTTCGCGGTCCGGGCGGGCACCTGGCGCGGCTTGCCGGCGCGCAAGGCGCGTAGGGTCCAGCCCCGGCCGTTCTCGTACGGTTCGACCTTGGCCGTCACTTCCAACACCGGATAACGCACGGTGGCGAGTCCGTAGGACCGGTACGTTTCGGCGAAGAGATCCGTGGAGGCGATGTCGCTCCGATCCGCGACGGTGAGGAACTTCATCGGCTCGCCAGTCACCTGGTGGTGGATGCGCTGTTCCACCACTAGTCCGCACACCGTGATCTCGCGGCCGATGAACTGCCCGGCGCGGCGGAGCGGGCAGTAACTCCCCCAGTGGATGTCGTCGAACAACTCCAGGGGGTGCGCCGACGCGGTGAACCCGAGCAGATCCCACTCGGCCTGGAGCCGTTCGCGCCGCGCCGGTTCGCAAAGATCCCCGGTCGGCAAGGCCTCCAGGGTGGGCGGAGGAAGCAGCCAGGACTGGCCAGTCGCGCCGTCGCGACCGCGGCGGCTCGCCAGTTGCTGCACCTGCCAGAACTGCTGCAACCGGGTGTCCCCAAACTCGTCGAAGGCGCCCACCCGCACGAGCGCCTCCAGTTCCTCCGCCAGCGGGCCGACCCGCCGCACGAAATCAGGGAGCCCCAGGAACGGAGCGCGCGCGCGTTCCGCCAACAGGCGGCGGTGCGTGGCCTCGGTCAGCCCGCTCACCGCGCCCACCGGCACGCGAATTCCCGCCGTCCCGGCCTGGTAGCCCGGCCCCGGATCGTTCACCGCCGGCGGCCGAATGCGCAGTCCCAGGCGATGGCATTCGAGGACGTAGACCAGCGTGGAATAGAAGCCCTTTCCATGGGTCAGGACGCCGGCAAGGAACTCGGCGGGGTACCGGCTCTTGATCCAGGCGGCTTCATACGCTTCGACGCCGTAGGCGGTGGAATGCGCCTTGTTGAAGGCATAGCCCTGAAAACTCGTAATGAGCTCCCAGACCTCGCGCGTCTTCTCCAACGCGTGCCCGCGCGCGGCGGCCGCGGCAAAGAACTCGGGTTCAATCTCTGCGACCACCCTCGGCTTCTGCTTCACCAACGCGCGCCGCAGAACGTCCGCGCGCCCGGCCGAAAGACCGGCGTAGGTCTCCGCAATCTGCAGGATGTGCTCCTCGTACACCACCAGCCCGAACGTGCTCCGCAGGCAGGGTTCCAGGCAGGGATGCGGATACACCGGCGGTTCCATGCCCTGATAGCGCCGGGTGAAGGCGAGTTTCTTGTTCTCGTTCGCCGCGCCCGGGCGGATGACCGAGACGATGGCCACGAGGCCGTCGATCTCCCGGACGTTGGTCATGCGGCAGAGGTTCAGCATGGCCGGGGATTCGATGTGATGCACCGCGCGGCTGCCGCCGGACGCGATCAACTCCCACACTTGGGGGTCATTCCACGGGGATAACGACCCCAGGTCGATGGTGAGACCGTGGTTCCTCTGGATGGCAGCCCGGGCGTCGCGCAGCACGGCGAGTCCGCCTTGTGCGAGGATGTCCATCTTCACCAGGCCAAGGGCCTCGGTGATGTCCATGTCGTAGTGGGTGGTGGGCCAGCCCTTGTTGGAACGGAAGGTCGGCGTGAGCTCGTGCACCGGCTGCCGAGTCAACACCACACCACACGGGTGCATCTTGGGATTGCGCGGCCTCCCCTCGAGCAGCGCGGCCAGGTCCAACGCGCTGCGAAAGGGCTCCTCGTCGACCGGCAGGTCCCGCGTTTCGATGCCGCGCTCGAGGACCGCGCGCAGCTGGGTGCCGCCATTCCAGGGAAACCGCTCGGTGAACCGCCGGATCTGGCCTTCGCTCAACCCCAGCACCTTTCCAATGTCCCCAAAGGCGCTGCGCGCCTGGAAGGTAGAGAACCCGCCCACCACGGCGCAGTGGTCTGGTCCGAAACGCGCGAACAGGAGATTCACCACGTCGTCCTTCCGGTCGTGTGGGAAGTCGATGTCGATGTCCGGCAGCTTGTGCATCGCCATCCGTTCCGGATTGAGGAAGCGCTTGAAGTAGAGCTCGAACCGGATCGGGCAGACGTTCGAGATGCCCAGGCAGTAGCAGACCAGCGAGTCCGCCGCCGAACCGCGCGTGATCCAGTCGATGCCCGCCGCACGACAGTCCTGCAGCACGCTCCAGGTATGCAGGAAGAGCGCCTCATACCCGACCGCGGCAATGATGCCCAACTCCTCGTCGACCTGCCCGCGCATCGCCTCCGCCTTCGCGCCGTAGCGATCCCGAAGCCCCCCCATCACCAGGCGCTGCAGAAACACCCTCGGACTCGACCCGTCCGGCGGATGGAACTCCGGGAACTGCGGCGCTCCGAGGGGAAACTCGAACGCGCAGGCGTCCGCCAACTCCTGTGTCCTGCGCAACAACGCGGGATGCCGATGCACCCACGCCGGCAACGCCGCAGGAGCTCGGAACGGAAACTCCCCGACCCGCTTCTCCGGATGCGGCTGCTGCAACAGCGTCCGCGTGCGGATGCTCTGGACGATGTCGAAATGCCGCCGCTCTCCCACCGCGCCATAGTGCGTGCGCGGAACAAGGATCGCGCGCGGATGATCGGCGTGCTCGGGCCGGGTGACCGCCCGGAAAAACCGCGGTCCAAACACCTCCGCGAGCCGGTCGTCCGCACTCACCGCCAACAGCCCGTCGGCATGCGCCGCCAGCATCGCCCGCGAAATCGGCAGACGTTGGCGCGCAGCCACCGAGGTGTCGTCCTCCACCCCATCCCGCGCCTCCTGGGCCCGCGACAGCAGGCGGCAGAGATTGGTGTACCCGGTCCGGTCCCGCACATAGACGAACACCGCACCTTCCGGCGTCGACAGCTCCGCGCCAAACACGGGCCGGACACCGGCAGCCTGGGCGGCGGCCGCAAACTCGCCCGCACCATGGAGATTTCCCAGGTCCGTCAGCGCGATGGCCGGAAGTTCGTGGCGTTGCGCGAGCCCGATGATCTGGGCCGGGGACAGCGTGGAATCGAGGAAGGAATAGTGCGAATGGCAGCCCAGCGGGATGTACGTCGCCCGCGGCGCGCCGGACACGCGCAGGGAAATCCGGGACACGACAGGCGCGGCGGGCGCAGACGCTTTCGACCCGGGAGCCGAGGCGGGGGGCCGAGGCGGTGGCGGGAGCGGGAGCGGAGGCGGAGGCGGGAGCAAGGTGGGATCCGCGGGTCCATCGCGCAGGACCAGGTCGTGGCCGCGCAGGATGACCGCGGATCCATATCGGTGGCGGAGATCCTCGACCGCCGTCACGGCGCGTTCGCGGCGTTCGTGACTGGCGCCTTCGCCCGGCAGGTCGAGTTCGCCCGCGAACCGCCCGTCGTACAGGTTCGAGAGCTTCAACCCGACCATGCGCAGGCTGACGCGCCGGTTCCAGGCGCGCTTCATCAGGCCCCGCAGCCGCGCGTAGATGTCGGTCTCGAGGTTGGTCGGCTCTCGCAGGCTCTCCGCGGTCTGGGACTGCTCGTGGTCGTTGAACTTCACCGTCACGGTGAGCGTCCGGATCGCGCGCCGATCGCCGCGAACCTTGGCAAACAACTCGTCCGCCATCCGACGCAACGTCGCCTCGGCAAAGGTTTCATCCGTCACATCGGCACCAAACGTCTGCTGCGCGGAATACGTTTTCTGCGGGGTGCGCTCCTGAAGCACCGAACGGTCATCCACGCCCTGCGCGAACAACCGCAACTGCCGCGCCTGACTGCCGGCCACCAGTTCGAGCAGATCCGGGGGCATGGACGCAATGTGCCGGATCTCGGCGAGGCCGGCGGCGTTGAGTCGGCTGGAAAGCTGGGGGCCGACGCCGGGCAGCCAGCGATTGGGCAGCGGATGCAAAAAAGCCGTCTCTTCGCCGGCGGGAATGATCCGGAACCCGGCAGGCTTGTGCGCCTTGCTCGCGATCTGGCTCACCAGCTTGTTGCTGGCCAACCCCTCGCTGACGGTGATCTTGAGCGTCTGCCGGATGGCACGCTGCACCACCGCCGCAATCTCCGCGGGCGACTTGCCCCGATTGGGCGTCAGATCGTAATAGCCCTCGTCGAGTCCCTGCACCTCCACCAGCGGCGTGTGGTCCTCGGCATAGGAAAACATGATCCGACTGAACTGCTCGTACCGCTCAAAATCCCCGGAAATCACGATGAGCCCCGGACAAAGCCGGCGGGCCTGGACCGTGGGCATCGCCGCCTTGATCCCGAAACGCCGCGCCTCATAGCTGGCGCTGGCAATGACGCCGCGCCGCTCGCCCCCGACCGCCACCGGCTTGCCGCGCAACCGGGGATCGGCGGCCTGCTCGACGGCGGCGAAGAACGCATCGCCGTCCAGATGAACGATGGCGCGAGGCATGAGTCACGAAAATCGCAGGACCCGAAGCGAATCAGACTTTCCGGCGAATCAGCGCGACCATGACGCCCTGGATCACCAGTTCGGCAGCGGGAATCAGATCCGGATATTTGGGATTCTCCGCGCGGAGAAACGGTCGCCCGCGTTGCACCAGGAACGTCTTGAGCGTGCTCTGCCCGTCCACCAGCGCCGCCACCACGTCGCCCGGCTTGGGCTCCTTCCCATGCTCGATCACCACCACATCCCCGTTCAGGATGTGCTTCCCCACCATCGAATCCCCGCTGATGCGCAAGGCAAAGGTCCGGCTCGTCGGCCGGATCCCAACACTCTCCACGTCCACGCTGACGCAACCCTCGGCCTCCTGCTCCCGCTCCGCCGGTGGTCCCGCCGGGATGCTGCCATAAAGCGGGATGTGCACGATCCGCCGGCGCAACGCCTGCACCGGGGACGACAGGCTGATGGACCGCGACTTGCCGTCGGTGGTGGCCAGCAGGCCCTTGCGCCGCAAGGCATCAATGTGCTTGGCGACCGCGCTGACGTGGGCCAGACCAAGGTGCTCGCCGATCTCACGATACGTCGGAGGCGGCTCGCCCCGCGCCTGGCGGGCCTCGAGAAAATGCAGGACGCGAAGTTGGCGATCGGTGGGGGTTGGCTCCATGGTGAACGCCTGTTCACCTCCAGTGGACACCCCAGCGGCCGGTCCAGTCAAAGGGAAGTTATACACCACTCGCCTGGCCGCGGTCGGGACGCCCCCCCCGGCACAGCATCGCCTCCGCAAATGCCAAGCGTTAGCCAGGATCCTATCGTCCAGACCTTCGCTCCTCCTTCTTGCGGGATCCGCAACGACCCCTAGGTTGCCCGAGATGGACGACCTGCTCGCCGCCCGCGCCACCATGGGATTCTCGCTCGGATTCCATATCGTGTTCGCCGCGGTCGGGATGACGATGCCGTTCCTGATGTCGGCCGCACACTACCGCTATCTGACACGCCGGGACCCCGTCTATCTGGAGCTGACGCGGATGTGGATGAAGGGCGTCGCCATCCTGTTCGCCGTGGGCGCGGTGTCAGGGACCGTGCTCTCCTTCGAACTGGGGCTGCTGTGGCCCGGATTCATGCGGCACGCCGGGGCGATCATCGGCATGCCGTTCTCTTGGGAAGGCACGGCGTTCTTCCTCGAGGCCATCGCCATCGGCCTGTTCCTCTATGGTTGGAAACGCATGCCGCCATGGTGGCACTGGTTCGCCGGTCTCATGGTGGGCGTGTCCGGCTTCGCCTCCGGCATCTTCGTGGTCGCGGCCAATGCCTGGATGAATTCCCCGACCGGTTTCGACTGGGTGGACGGCGCGGCCCTCAACGTCGATCCCGTCGCCGCCATGTTCAACCGCGCGTGGCTGCACCAAAGCCTGCACATGCAGCTGGCGGCGCTCCAGGCGGTGGGCTTCGCGGTGGGCGGCATCCACGCCTGGCTTCTCCTGCGCGGCCGCGCGCCCGACCTGAATCGGAAGGCGCTGAAAATCGCCATGCTGCTGGGAGCCATCGCCTCCCTGCTCCAACCGTTCGCAGGCCACTTCGCGGGAGAGCGCGTGGCCGCTTTGCAACCGGCGAAACTGGCCGCCATCGAAGGCCATTTCACGACCAGCACCTGGGCCCCGCTGACCCTGGGCGGAATCCCCGACGCCGAGGCCCGGGAGATGAAAGGGGGCTGGAAGATCCCGGGCCTGCTCAGCCTGCTCGCTCACCGCGACCCGCGTGCCGAGGTGATTGGGCTGGACCGATTCCCGCGCGACGAATGGCCGCCGTTGGTCGTCACCCACGTCGCCTTCCAGATCATGGTCGCCATCGGCTCGCTGCTCGCCCTGCTGGGCGCCTGCCATCTGTGGCTGCGACGTCGCGCCGCCTTCCCGCGCTGGTATCTCTGGACGCTGGTGGGCGCCGCTCCCCTGGGGCTGATCGCCATGGAGGCGGGCTGGGTGGTCACCGAGGTCGGACGCCAGCCGTGGATCATCTATGGGATCCTGAAAACCAAGGACGCCGTCACTCCGGTGCCCGGCATGGTCTACCATTTCTGGCTCTTCCTCATCCTCTACCTTGGACTCGCCGCCGCCACCGCCTGGCTGCTCCACCGGCAGATCCGGGCAGCGCACTCGAAATTCGGAGGCTGAATGATTGACCTGCTGATCTTCTTCATCGGCGTGTCCCTGCTGCTCTACGTCCTCATGGGCGGCTCGGATTTCGGCGCGGGCATCCTTGAGCTCCTGCCGGCCGGCCCCCTGCGCGATCGCCAAAAGCACGTGATCAACCGCGCCATGGGCCCGGTGTGGGAAGCCAATCACATGTGGATGATCCTCATCGTGGTGATCCTGTTCATGGGGTTCCCCATGATCTTCACCACCCTGATGATCGCGCTGCATCTCCCCATGCTCGCCTTGCTGGTCGGGATCGTGGTGCGGGGCGCGGCCTTCACTTTCCGTCACTACGACGCCATCCAGGACGCCACCTCCCAGCGCGTGTACACCTGGCTGTTCGGGCTCTCAAGTCTCTGGACCTCCTTCTGGCTCGGGATCATCGCCGCCAGCCTGAATCGGGGCATCATCGACCCCGAAGCGCGCGAGGTCTGGCA
Source organism: Verrucomicrobiales bacterium (assembly GCA_020845805.1). Taxonomy (GTDB): domain Bacteria; phylum Verrucomicrobiota; class Verrucomicrobiia; order Limisphaerales; family CAIMTB01; genus CAIMTB01. Next base: position 9,596 of record JADLFD010000393.1, read on the forward strand.
GGCCTACTTCGCGCCGTGGTGGGGCGCGTATCCCCTGGCGGTTGGCGCGTTCATAGCCTGCATCTACGCCTTCCTGGCCAGCATCTACCTGGTCGGCGAGACCGACGACCCCGCGCTGCGCCGCCGCTTTCTGCGGCTGGGGGCAGTGTTCAATCTCCTCGTGGTGGCGATGGGAGGCATCGTGTTCGCCGCCTCCCTCCGCGAACGCGAGAGCCTGGCCACCGCCTTCCTTCGCAGCCCGGCGAACCTGATCGTACTCGGATTCGCCACCGCCCTCTTCATCGCCCTGTGGCGGTTGGTCGCCCAACGCCGCACCTTCCTGACCCGCGCCGTCGCCGCCGGCCAGGTGGCGCTCATCCTGACCGGTTGGTGGTTGCTCTACGCACCGAACGCCGTGCTCACCGCCCGCGGACCCTTGAGCTTCTACGCCACCGCCGCGCCCCCCGCCACGCTGCGACAACTCGTCCTCGCCCTGCTCGTGGGGAGCGCCTTCATCTTCCCCAGCCTCTACTTCCTCCTGCGCGTGTTCAAAACCGCTGACGGCCAAGGCCTCCACCCACCTCACTCGGAGCGCGACGCGAAGCCCTAGCGGTTGCGAACCCGGAAGTACGCGGCCCCCTCCCCGCGGGTTCCCATCGGCAAACTGAACGCCCCCGCCACCACCGGGTTGGTCGAAACGGGAACCCACGCCCCCGGCGACACCAGGCTGGCCGCGCGTTCCACCACCAGCGTCGTCGCCCTCGACACCATCCCGCCCAAAACGATTTCGCCCGCGGCCCCCCGAGTCAGGGTGATCCGGATCGGCTCGGACGGTTCCGGCGCCTGGGGCGGAATGGACGTCGTTAAAGCCAGCCCGGTGTTCATCAGGCTCGGGTCCGCAGCGGCCGGGAGCGTGCAGGGAATCGGCTTCTGCTCGGCCGACCAAGCGGAGAGCGTGGAGTAGGCCTTCCCCAGGAACAGATACCGCCCGCCGTCCTCAAGCGTCATCGCCATCGCCTCGCCCAGATCGGTTTCGAGGGACAATCCGTAATCCGCGTACCGATGCAGAATGTCGCGCTCCGTGGGTTTGGGTTCGACACGATAGGCACCCCAGTTCTCCGTCACCTCGGCGATGGTGGTGGGGTAGAACGCGCCCGCTCGGTGGTTGGTGAATCGTACCAACACGCGACCGGTGGGGAGGAAATGCCACTGCACACTGTTCACGACACTCACACTCCGGATCGTGCCCAACTCGTTGAAATACACGACTCCCAGACTCAGCCGCTGATACCCCTGATACTGAGTCAACACGGTGGCGTCCGCGAAGACCTGGCCCGGTCTCGGATCGGCCGGGATCGTGCCGACAGGAACATGAACCACCTCCGGATCCCGCGGTCCCACCGGCAGTCGCGCCAACCATTGGGCGTCCACCAGGGCCTCCTCGGCGTCCGCCGCCAGGGAGGCCTCGATCGCGGCATCCACGGTCCCCAGGTTGACCGTGTAGGTGCTCGGTGCGCCCAGAGTGCCTCCATAAAGCGTCAGCGTGTCGCCATAGAAGTCGAGTCCCAGCTGCTGCACCGGCAGGAAGCGGGAGTCGGAAACCAGCGTGCGCGCCTCCATGTCGACGCGGTACAAGCCGTAGTCGCGGGAAACTCGGTCCCCCGCGCAACGACTCAAACGGAACTCGCCGTCGGGCCGGAACACCAGCTCCGTCGACTGTCCCGGCAGATCGGCGGTCCAGCGACCCAGAATCGTTCCGCGCTCCCCCAGCAACGCGACGGGATGCAGCGTCTTCTCGATGACCCCGGTCTCGGATCCCACGATCTTCCGCGCCACCACCATCCGCAGCGCATCGCCGATCAGGAACCATTCCCCGTCATACAGGTCCCATTCGAAGCCACGCGCCGCACCCTGCCCTGAGTAGGGAGCCAGCGTGACTTGGTCTGCGCTCAGGAAATACTCCCCGCGCTCGACGCGGCTGGGCACGCCATTCACCCCCGACTTACCGAGGTACCGGCCATCGGGTCGAAAGGTGAACTCCATCCAACCCGACGGGTCGTGGACTTCCCAAATCCCCACGTGCCAGCCCTCCTGCTGTCGCACCGCCGCGGCTTCCCGCACCTTCGCCAGCACCGCCTCCTCGGATCCGGCGCGCTTGCGCGCCAGCGTGACGGACTGCGAGATGGATCCCGTGTCGATGAGCTGGAGTTCGCCGTCGTAATAGTCGTACTCACGCGTCGTCTCCGCATTCCCCAACTCGCCATTGTCGCGGGCATAAAGGGCCTGGCCGGTGAACGGCATGAACTGAACATTCGTCGCCCCCAGGGTGTAGCGCCCGCGGACGAGCCCACGCAAAAACTCCGCACTGTTGGTCGCGGTGTAGTGCCCATCAGGACGCAGGGTGAGATCGACCGACCGAATGGCGTTACGGATCTCCCAGACTCCCACCTGCCAGTGGGGCCGCTGCAAGAACGCCTCGGCTTCCGCGGCCTTGGCACGCACGACCGCCTCCGAGCCCGCGACCAGCTCGTAGCTGGTGGAGTCACCAGAGAATTCCTCAGCCCGAATCACCGTCAGCGTGCTGCCGAAAACGTCGATTTCGTACTCCGCAGGCGTGCCCGAGTAAGGGGTGATCACCAGCTTCGCCCCCGCCTGCTGGTAACGCCCACGGATGAACTCGGGAGGGAACTGGTCGTCAGTGAAGGAGTTCTTGAGATGATAGTAGCCACCCGGTCGGAAGGTGTACTCGGCCGTTCCGGAAAAAGGCAGGTCACGCCCCCACGCCCCCACCAGAGTTGGCTCGGTCCGCTCGCGCGCCATCACCTCGGCCCGGGAACCCGGCTTGAACCGATAGACATAAGTCAGGTCGAGATCCACCCGCGTCAGCGTCAGAACGTCACCGTCCCGCTGCAGGACATAGCGACGGCTGCCCGGTTCACCGAAGTACTCATACGGCGCCAGGCTGAGTTCCTGGCCCAGCACCGCGTACCGGCCGCGTTCGCTGGAAGAAAAGTCCAGCACCGGATCCGTGCTGCGGGTGTCGAGCTGATACCGCCCGTTGGCGCGGAACAGCAGTTCGACGGTCTGCGAATCATCCTCAGCGGTCCAGATTCCCACCAGGCCGGCGTCCTGCGCCAACCCTCCGAAGGC
>JADLFD010000394.1 GCA_020845805.1 Verrucomicrobiales bacterium
CTTCTCCACCAGCGTCGCCGTCCACACGCGCAGCGCCGCCACGGCATCGTTGTACGCGATATCGCCCACCGTCGTCTTCGTGAAGGCCAACCGGAAAGTCACAGGCTCGGTTTCCGCGTCCACGATGCGTCCCGCTAGGACCATCACCGCCAGCATCAACCCACCCCAGGCACGTGCCGCTCCCAGGCCGCGTGAAACGATCCCGCGGCCCTTTCTGTCGCCTTTCGCACCCGATTGATCTCTGACGTCCACGTTGATCTCGACTCCACCACTCCGGGCTGCGCGCTGCCCGTCCCTGATGGTCACCCCATCCCGCCTGGGCACACAAACCCGCATGGGATATCGACGCCTAAGCATTTTCCTTTAGGGAAATGCCCAAGCCACCCTCGTTCGTTCGTTCGCGCTGCGAAAATCGGCTTAGCTCCCTCCCGGGTGAACCACCGCGACCGGGAGCTTCGTTGGTTCCGATCCGGTCATGCCTCGCACGCGTTGCATGGCGCGGACGCCGTCCAAATATCCCACCGGCACGGGAACCAGGGCCTTGATCTTGAACAGCACCAGGACCTGCCGTCCGGCGGGGGTGGACGCCAGATCCCCCATCGCCTCCACCACCGCAGATCGATAAGCCTCGGACTCCCAGGGTCCGGCACGCGTGCCCACCGTCACATTGGGTAGTGGGGGGGAAGTCTGGATCGGGCGCACCGTCTTCCCCACCTGGGGGTTCAACTCGACCATGGTCCGAAAATTGCCCGCATCCACCAGTGCGACATCCCGCTTCCCGAAGAACACCGGCAGCACCACGCCCGCCGGTTTGATCGCGGTCTCGACCTCCTTCAGATGCGAGGCCACCGATCCCCATCCGGCTTCGAGGAGCGCGGTATCGAGCCAGCGCCGTCCCAGGTCGGCATGCAAAAACCTCAGGGTCATCAGACTCCGGCCGGCGAGGGAAGCCAGGTTGGTGATCCCCGAGTCGGAGCGTGACAGCACCACGAATTGCTTGTGCACCCCCGCGCCGTCCTCAGCCGCAAAGTCCAGTCGGACCACGTCCTCGAGCTGATGCTGCACATAGACCCAGGGATCCACGACCGCCAGGTCGAAGGCGCCGGATTTGAGGGCGGCAAGGTACTCGCTCTCCGTCCCGACCACCGACACCTCAGGCACCACCTCGTACCCGCGAATCCGGCCCACGGTCTGCCCCAGCACTTTGAACGCCGCGGCCGCGTCATTCGCGTTCACTCCCGCGAAGGATTCCTCACGGAAGATCACTCGTAGGGTTTCCAACTTAAGCCCACGGGCAGGCTGACTCTGCCCCCAAGCCGTACCCAGTAGGCACACCACCGTGACTCCGGCCAGCATGCACGCCCGCCTCCCACCCGACCGCGCTCCGACCCACCCCAACAGCGTGCCATGAATCATGGCGACACCTTCGGCGTGGGCGATGCCACCGGCACCGCGTCCTGGCTCGCGACCGCTCCCGCCACCAAGGCCGCGGTCGATTCGCGCCCCGGGGCAGCCGCCACCCCCTTCCATTGGCGCAGGACATCCAGGGTGGCGTCCCACTCCGTTTTGGGCACCCGGGCGATCAAGTCTCCCTGGAAGACGGTCAGGACTTGTTTCATCCTGCTTGGAGCCGCTGGGGAGAAGAACTTTTTCTCGATTTCCTCGCGCAGATCGCGACGGACGCCGTCACGCAGGAAGAAGGCCGAGGGGATAATTTCCGGGGACGCCGCCAATACCTTCAGAGCTCCGCCCAACTGCGGGTTCATTTCCCGCGCAATGGCCAAGGCACTCTCGGAGGTAAGACAGGCTTCCGCCTGACGGAAGTAAACGCGGAGAATGGCCTTCGAAGCGTTTGAAACCTCGGCAAACCGGATGGCGGGGAGCGCACCCTCGATCCCCGTTTCGCGGCACAGCCCCTGAAACCACGCGGAGGCCAAAGCAGTCACCGCGGACCTCGGCATTGAAATACCTCCTTTCCGCAGCGTGCCCTCCAGGGTCGAGCCGGAATCCTCACGGGCGAGGAGCAGGTAGCGTATTCGCGGAGAACCGTTGCGATGGAGCACGTAGATATGCTGAGGCTGCATCCCCAAAGAGAGGTAGTCCTCCGCCGAAACGGTCACGCCTTCGAGCTTCTCGTCGGCGATCAGCGCAGGGATTTCGTGCGCGTCCGGGAGGATAAAGACCTCGACCTTGACCGGCAGCGGGAAGTCTTGCACCAAGGCACTCACCCAAGCCTTCACCGCAGCCACGGCATCGTGGTGACCGATGTCGCCCAGGGTGCTCCGCGTGAGGACAAATCGGAACGGGATCGGATCAGGGCCCGTGGTCGCGCTGGGATCCGCCGACAGGCGGGGCGGCATGCAGGCCGTGGCCGCGATCAACCGCTGGAGCATCTCGCGCCGCCGCAGACCGAACGGAGCCGGCGTCGGTTCCAACCCGCCTGCTCGCCTCCGCTGGGAACCTGCTTTCATGAGGCTTCGAAACGTCCCCTGCCAAGGTCAACACGCCTAGTGCCGGCGCGCGTGTGCCGGACGTGCTTCACTTCTTCTCCGGCACGGCAGTCAGTTGGCGCACCACTTCGTTGCCCACCACCACCTCGAGCTGGGATTGGATGGCGAAATGGTCGTAACGCACCTTGAGGTGCTGGACTGTCATGAGCGCCTCCATCAACTGCGCGCGGATCACCTTCTCGGTGTCCACCAACTCATTCTGGTACGCACGCGTATTGAGGTCGCGGTTCTCCACCGCGGAAGTCATGGCGTCGAGCGTCGCCTGATGCGATGCCTCGTTGGCCCGCAGCTTGAGGAAGAGGTCCCGCACCTGCAGACCAAGGCCTTCCTTCAGGAGAAACTTCTCTTCCTTCACCTTGCTCAGCCGGGCGCGCGCTTCCTCGACGCGACCGCGGGTGAGGAACCCGTCGAAGAGCGGGATCTCCATGCCCACGCCCACCGTCCAACCGTAGCGGTTGTCCTGCGAGCCCAGGCCCGTGTCGCGCTCGTTCCACCAACCGTGCAGTTCCCCGGTCAGCGCGAGCTTCGGATAGTGCCCGCTGCGCGCGGTGCGGAGGGCGCCTTCCAGAGCGCGGAGGCCGGCCTCCAGCTTGCCCCAATCGGGACTGAACTGGTACGTCGAGTTGACCAGGCCATCGAGCCCCTGCTGTGTGGGCTGATAGGGAACCTCGGCATCGATCGGTTTCACGCTGGCGTTCCAGGACAAGCCCATGGTGAACGCCAGGGCCGCCTGGGCCATCTGCTCGTTCTGCGCCAACTGGGCCACCGCGGAGCGCAGCGTTTCCACCATGATGCGGTTGTCGAGGTAGTCGGCTTTGGTGACCTTGCCCGCCCCCTCCTTGTACATGGTCTCGGTCAGACTCAACGTGGCTCCCATGCGATCCAGGGTGTCCCGGCCCAACTGGTGCAACTGCCGAGCGAGAATGGCGCCATAGTACATGCGCCGCACCGAGTCGGTGATCTCGAGATCCGTGCGACGCGACTCTTCCTTGGCGACGTCGATGGCGCCCTGTGCCTGCTCGCGCAAACCGCGGCGCATGCCGCCGTCCCACAGCAGCCACGTCGCGTTCACCGTCCCCAGCGCGGTGTTGACGTCCATCAGCTCCACATTCTGCTCCGGCACGGGAAAGACCTGGTTCGGGGTGCTGATGGTCTGATCCGGATAGTTCACCGGCATCTGGATGTTCGCCGGAGGAAACCCCGGAGCGAACGCGTTGGCGGGGATGGTTACCACCGCCGCGCCTCCGGGCACCGAGACCGTCTGCGCGGGGATGACCATGGCACTGGCGGGGAACAGGAAATTGGGCGGCTCATCCATGCGCTGGAATGCCACCTTGGCCGTCACCTGCGGCCAATAGGCGGACAACGCCTGCCGATGCTGCGCTTCCGCCATCGCCACGGCAAAGCGCGAGGCCGGCCGGCGGTGGTTCGACTTCAGCGCGGTGTCGAGACACTCGGGAAGCCCCATCTCGCGGATAATGGCCGCGTCCACGGAACTGAGGACATTGGTGTTCGTCGCGGTCGAGGTCGTGGTATCCGCACCGGCGGCCGCGCCCAAACTGGGCAAGAGACTCGAGACGAAGACAAAGTAGGTGGCGATCCCGCGCAGGCAATGGGTCGATTTCATGGTGGCTCGTGCAGGGATCGCCTGCGCGACGAGACGACTTCTGTGGCGCGACACTGGTGGCGCCTTCCGCCGACGAACCCAGGTACGTTATCGACCTCGACGCGAGCTGCTTGAGCGGTTTCCCCTAAGAGCCCGACCGAAACTCATCGCCTCGGTCACACTCAGAATCCCTCGCCGCAGGACCCCACTCACTTTTCGGACGGGCTCAAGCCGCTTGCCGGCACCTCGCCCCGGTCCGCCTAGAGACCAGGGTCTTCGGCGGGACGCGCCCCGTCCGCGGCCACTTCCACCGAGCCCTCGTGCAATGCGCGCACCGAAGCCAGTTGGTTCTCCGGGACCTCCACAAACCGACGGATCCGGAACAGGGCCAGGACGCGCCGGCCTTCGGGGATGGATTCCAGATCAAGCACTCCCTCGACCACCACGGCGCGATGCGATTCGGAGGGCCAGCGGCCATTCCGTGTGCCCATGAGTAGGTTGGACAACCGTGGAGAGGAGGCCACGGTTCGCAGCGAACGCCCCACCTGAGCGTTCTGCTCGACCACGGCGGCAAGCCCCCCCGCATCGACCAAGGCGACATCCCGGACGCCGAAGTAGACCGGCAAGACCACCCCGGAGGCCTTGGGCGAGGTTTCGAAACTGCCGAAGAACTCCCCCGTCGTCCCGAATCCCCCCCGGGTCAGCAGCGCCTCCAGCCACTGCCGCCCCAGGTCGGTATGAATCAAGTCACGGGCGATGATCTTCTTGCCCGCCAACCGTCCCATCGAGTTCAGCCCTGAATCCGTGCGGGTTACCACCTGAAACCGTTTGGCCAGGCCCTGCTCGTCCTCCGCTACTGCGTCGAGACGCACGTACGGATCGAGCCCATGCTTCACGTATAGCCAGGGGTCCATGGCGGTGAGGTCGAACTGTCCCTCGCGGATCCATCGGACGTACTCCTCATCGTCTCGCGCCACCAGGATCACGGGCTCCACGTCGTAGCCGCGCCCTTCACCCAGCATTCTGATC
>JADLFD010000395.1 GCA_020845805.1 Verrucomicrobiales bacterium
AGAACCGATCGAAGCGTGGACAGCACGCCCTCCGGCGAGGACGGCGGAAAGTACGAAAGCCATTGCGCGCGATTCCATCCCGCCTCACCCGGGTTCTGGATGAAATCGGTCGCCGAGACACGTTCCGACCACGTCCACACACTCTGGATTGGAAGGCCGGCAAACAGGGCGTCCGGTTTCCGCTCAGGGGAATCGACGTCGAGCCACACGGCATTCCAGCCGGGGCGCAACTCGAAGGTCTGGGTGTAGGTTTGGGCGCGGCCCGTCGCCGGGACGATGAGCGCCATCAAAACAAGGAGAACACGAGCGGCATTCATGGGCTGGGTCGCCGAAGACTTCATGGAACGGGCGAGGCAGGAGGTTGTTGGGCGAGCGAACGTACCAGGGCCGGCTTCACGGCCGGGACCTCGACGGCCGCCACACGGCCGGCATCCACTTCGACGCCGTGGCGCGCTCGGAGTTCGGCAAACTGGCGATCCTCCAAGTCCTGCATTCGCGCCTTCGCGAGCTGACCGCGGATCCGCTCACGGACGTCGTGCAACGGAAGGGGCTGCTCGGGGCGAAGCCCGAGCCGCTTGAGAATGTACCAGCCCTCGGCCGTGGCGATGGGCGCGGTCAGGTCGCCATCCCGGCCGAGCGCAAATGCCGCCTCGACGACGGCAGCCGGCCAGGCGCGACGGGCTTGGGCGGACAGCAGCCAGCCCACCTCACCCCCCGCGTGCCGGGAGGCCGGATGTCCCGAATGCTGCCGGGCGAGCGTCGCAAAGCTCCCGGGATCACCCGCCTCGGCCACGGCTCGTTGATGGATGATGCGGCACTCCTGCTCCAAAGCGCGAACTCGGCTCTCGCCAGCGCCGGGAGGAAGGGGAATGAAGATCAGGGCCAAGCGCCGCTGCTCCGGGGACATGAAGCGCTCCGAGTGCGACGCATAGTAGGCATCCACTTCGGCGTCGCTCACCACGGCCTCGGACTGGAGTTGGGACTCGAGTTGTTCGCGGAATCGCCGGACCACCAGCGAACGCCAGGCCTCCTCAAGCTCCGGCTGTCGGGTGAACCCCGAACGCTCGGCCTCTGCCAACAGAAGCGATTGACGGATCTGCTCCTCCAGCGCCGCCGCGCGCCCCGCCTCGGACGCAGGGGCGCGTTGCATCCCATCCCGCAGCTGCGCCGCGGTCACGAACGTGGACCCGACGCGTGCCACCGCCTCCAGTGGCATCTCTGGACGCTGGGGCTCCGGGAGTTCGCGGGAGCGAATGGCCAACCACGCCGCGCCAACCAGCGCCAGCACGGCCGAACTCCAGGCCACAGGCCAGAGCCAAGGACGACGGATGAAAAGGGATGCTGGCATGGCAGGCGGGCTCTCCCCGAGGAATCCGGGGCTCGTTCCGCGAGCCGCCGGCGTCCCTCCTGTGAAGCCCACGATGCCTTACCGGAATTCGCGAGGAAGGTTACCGAAAGGTTCGCATCCCTCAGAAGAAGTCACCAAACCCCGCTCTTCCCGCGCGTCCCCCCCGCCGACGCTGACCGTCGGCGGGACTCATCGATCGTGGCCCAGGACCGTGGATTCCTCTGCCAGGCGCTCCACCAAAAACCAGCGCGCCCAACGGTCATAGAATCCACGCCCGGATTCGCCCGCCGCCCGCACCCGCTCCCGGATGGTGCGCCATTTTTCAAATGACACTCCCTGGAGGGTGTCGTCCGGATCCAATCGACGCCCGGCCACCGCCTCCGCCAGGTCGGGCAGCCAGTCCGGTGCTGGCGCCGGAACCACCACCACCGGCCAGATGCGACCCAGCCCCTCCGAAGAGGCGGTCGCAATGCGACGCCCGTCGGGGGCAAAGACCACGCGCTTCAGCGAGGCGCGGCTGCGCAGCCAGTTGCCCACCGGAAGTCCGGAGTCCGCATCCCAAAGACGCGCAAAACCAAGGTCATCTCCGGTTGCCACCAGGCTGCCGTCGGGACTGAACTGCACATACCAGACCCCGCCAGGGTGCTGCATGATCTCGGAACTCGGGCGCCCGCTCTCCACCTCCCGGATCCGCGCAGTGCGGTCCGCCGATCCCAGGACCAGTCGCCGTCCGTCCGGACTGAAGACGGCGGCGTACACTGGTTTCTCGGAGCGGAACTCCCGGAGAACCGCGCCGGACGCCGCGTCCCAGACGATGGCCGTGCGGTCCCCGGACGCGGTCGCCACCAGGCGTCCGTCACGACTGGCGCGCGTCGCCCAGACCACGCCACGATGCCGGCCTTGAGCGGGGATCTCCGCTCCATCGGTCAGCGACCAGAAATAGACCTGGCCATGGACGGTTCCCGCCACCAGCCGGCGTCCGCCCGGCGCGACCAACGCTTCGACAATCCCCGCCGACGTCGTGAACTCGGGAAGCGCCGGCAGGCCGGTTTCCGCCTCGAGGAGACGAACGCGATCCGCAGGCCCGCCCAGCACCAGCCAGCGGCCATCGTCGGAGTAGGAAAGATCGTGGATACGGTTGGACACCGTCAGCATCGGCGTGATCGGTTGCCCGGTGGCAGCGTCCCAGAGGCGAAACGATCCCCGTTCCGTGCTGACCGCGATGCGCCGGCCGTCGGGCGAGTAGGCGACGCGCGACACCAGTTTCCCCATGGGAAGCCGGTGGCGCAAAGCTCCCGTCGCGGCATCGTAAATTGCCGCCTCCGGATCGCCCGCGATGGCGAGTTCGGATCCGTCAGGTGCGAATGCGACATCCCACACCACGTTGGATCGCTGGAGGGACACGGGCTCCAGCCGGCGCGGGCGCAGGTCCCAGAATTGAACCAGTCCATCCACCGCTGCCGTGGCGAGCGTGTGACCGTCAGGCGTCACCGCGGTCGCGTTAACCTGGCCCGCGTGCTCGATGCGGTCGGGCAGGATCTGCCCGGTCCCGAGGTCAAACTGCTGGACCTGCCCGTCCGTCATGGCCACCAGCAGACGTCGGTTGCCTCCTAGGAACTGGAAGGCCTCAACCCGGGTGACCTCGCCGAAATCCCATCGGAAGATGGGCTCCGCAGCCTGCCTAGCCGGTGCATCGTCCCCCCCCAACGGCGGTACCCGGTAGACGAGGGTCTGGCCGCCCCATCGACACACCGCCACCAGCGAGTCATCATCGCTGATCGCCGCCGCGTGCAGGTAAGTGGCCCTGGGATGATCCGGAGGCTTCGCCTGCCAGGCTCGACGCCCGGTCACGACATCATCGAGACCCAAGTTCCAGGTGCCCTGCCCCCCGCCGATCCACGACCGCAGGAGATACCGTCCGCTCCCTCCAAAGCCCACGCTCCGCATGGTCTGATCTGTGAACGCCGGGCTGTCGACGCGTTGAAGCTCCGTAAGGTTCCAGAGCTGTGGAGGACCTTCCGTGGACAGCAGCACGCCGAGCCGCCCGTCGCGCGACAACTCCCATCGCAGGCTTCCCCGCAGCGGGTTGGGTCGCTCTCGATCCAGCGTCCCGTCCAGCGCCCAGAGCGAGACCCCCGCAGCCTCCGCCACCAGGATGCGGTCCATCCGTGGAACCCAGACCGCCGCGGGCCGTTGGAACATGCGGGGCAGCACCAGGGGCGCCTCAGGCTGGTTCCACGTCCACACGCGAACCCCGCCGTCGGCACTGGCGGTCACCAGTCGCTGTCCGTCCGGCGAAAAACCCGTGCTCAGGACGGCACTGGGATGGCGCAGCGGCTCGCTGGCGGGAACGGAAATCGTGAGATCCCCCAGAACGGCCAGCAGTCGCGCGGCCGCCACCGAATTCGAGGGGTTGGCGCGCACCGCCTGCGAGAACCAAGCCAGCGCGGGAACCGTCTTGCCCTCCTCAAGCAAATGCTCCGCATCGCTCCACTCGCGGACAAACAGGTTGCGGGCCAGCCGCTGGTTGGCCGCTTCCGTCTCACGCTGGGCCAGCCGGACGCGGAAACTGAACCATAGCGAGCCCGCCGTCACGACGACCAGCGACGCGGCCAGCGTTCCCAGAAGCGCCGCGCGTGCACGATGCCGGCGCACCCACTTGACCGACCTCTCGAACGCCGAGATGGGACGCGCCTTGATCGGCTCCTGCCTCAAAAACCGGTGAAGATCGTCGGCCAACGCCGCCGCGGAGGGATACCGCCGGTCCGGCGATTTCTCGAGGCACTTGAGTGCGATCGTGTTGAGATCCTCGGGTATCCCCGGGTTCAGGCGCGAGGGTGCGATGGGATCCGTATCGCGGATGCGCACCAGGGTCTCCGGCACCGAAGGTGCCAGGAACGGCGGACGTCCCGTCAGCAGCTCATACAGCAACGCCCCCGTCCCATACACATCGCTGCGTGGTCCCACCTCCGCCTGCCGACCCTCCGCTTGCTCGGGCGAAAGATAATTCGGAGACCCCAGCATCTCCCCCGTCACCGTCAGGTCGCCACTGCCATCCAGCTTCTTCGCCAACCCGAAATCGGTGAGCCGGATCTGGTCGAACACATCCAGCAGCACGTTGGACGGCTTGAGGTCGCGGTGCAGGACACCCTGAGAATGGGCGTAGGCGACCGCTTCTGCCACCACCCGCACATGGCGTGCCGCGCGCCGCGGCGGCAGCGGCCCCTGGCGCAACACCTGCGCCAGGCTCCGGCCCTCCACAAACTCCATCGCCAGGAACGGCTGGCCATCGCACTCGCCCACCTCGTACACCGACACGATGTTCGGATGCCTCAACCCGGCCGCAGATTGGGCCTCGCGATGAAATCGGCGGATGCTGTCCGCACTCGAATGCCGCCCCAGCAAGAGCAACTTGACCGCCACCACACGAGCCAGGCTGGTCTGGTAGGCGCGGTACACCACCCCCATGCCGCCGTGCGCGATCTGCTCCTGCAGGACGTAATCCCCCAGCCGGAAAGCGTCCTCATGTCCGTCAACCCGCGGCTCCGGCACCGCGGGATCCACAGGAAGCGTGGCCGTCGGAAACGGCGCGGAAGGCCCCGAGGCCACGCGCGCGACGCACCGCCAGCACGCGCTCACCGGACTGTCCGGCTCAAGGGGCGCCGCGCAATGTCGACACCTGCGACGAGCTTCCGGGCTGGATTCAGGGGTGGTCACACCATGGGGACTTACAGGAATTCGGCGGGCAGGTTACGGCCCGCCCGCAAAGCACCAGACTAGCTGGTCAGGATCTGGAACAGCCGCTGCAACTCGTCCTCCACATCGTCCAGTGTCGCCACGGTCTGCGCGATCTCCTCCCTCAGCATCGAACGAAATCGCGCACGCAGCCGGTGCATGGTGACCTTGACCGCGACGGCGGTCATGCCGAGGGATGCCGCGATCTCCGCGTAAGGGGTGCTGGTGTCGTCGCCCCACAGGCTGGGCTCCAGCTGGTCAAACAACTCGTCCCGGCCGGTCATGGACAACTCCCGACGGACGCGGGCGAGCGTTTCAGCGATCAGGGTGGAAGCCCATCGCCGTTCGAACAACTGAGCCGGCGACAAATCCGTGGCGGGCTCGGCGCTGTATCGTTCCTCGGCCGATTGAGCATCCCAGGAAACGAAGGTGCGCCCACCGCCACGCTTCTGCGTGGAAGCTTTCTCGTGCTCGTTCCGCAAGAAATTCTCCAGCGAACGTAGAAGAAAAGTTCGGAACCGCCCACGCTCGCGGTCGGCCAGCGAAATCTGGTTGCGCTCGATCAGCTTCTCGAAGAAGGCCTGGGTCAGATCCTGCGCGTCCTCGGGCGAGCGGCCATGACGCCGCACACAGCAGTACAAGGGATACCAATAGGTCTGACACAGCCGCGCCAGCGCCGCCTGGGCCTCTGGAGCGGTCACGTCACGCGCTGCCAACACCACGCTCCAGTGGGTGGTGCCGAACACGGGGTTTCCCGCCTGACCTTGGACCGGGCGGGAAGACTTCGCCGAATCATCCAACACGACGGCGAGCGTACCGACCACGGCCGCATCGGAAAGATGGATCTGCGATCATTCATGGCCCCATCAGGACCGCCCGCCCCAGGAAAAGTCACTTCAGCGGGCCTCGTACGGACCGTCCCACCAGGCCGCGGCCACCGGCTTCGAAGTTGACCCGGATCCCGCACCGCCCCCCCTGCACGCCCCCCCTTCGTTCTCATACCGCGATCAACTTGCATCCCCCCGATGCCCATGCGCCAGGTGAGCACGCGGTGGGCGCGTTGCACGTCAATGTCCGGACCCATCAACGCAACGAGGGCGCAGGAGTGTTCCTGCGCCCTCGGCGTAGCACCTAATCTGGTTCCTTCTAGCTGGTTCTGACCCGAGCGCCGTGGGCGATCGTCACTTCCGGTTCCGGCGGGAAGACCTCGCTTGCACCAACATCCCTCGCCGCCACCGCACCGAGGAAGCCGGGCTCATCCGAAACGGTCGGGACGGGGCGGCTCATCCCGCGGCATCGCCGGCACTGACTCATTGGGCTGGGGAGCCTTCAGCAATTGCTTTCTGAGGCTGAACCTTTCGCAATTCATACCGGTTCAGCCCTTTCTCTTCCGCCGCCGCAAAACTCCTCGGCGTTTCTTCGTCGCTGCCATTGCCACCCAACGGGACCAGGGTCAGCATCCCATTCTCAACCTTGTACAAGGCGACGACTACCTGGCCGACACTGCTCTCCTGTCCTGCTGGGCATTTCCTCAGGGTCGCGTGGAGTTGATGAGGGTCTTTTCCGTCCGCCAGGGTAAACGTCGTCTCAAACCAAAAGTTGGTATCCCGATGAAAGTGGAGGGCGCTGCCCGTGATCGTGACGGTGATGATCCCGTCCTTTTCCTGGCCCACCATGCTTCCCTTCCAGGTTCCTTCGAGAACGTGTCGTCCGACCGCAGCAGGTTTCTTCGCTGCGTCTTCGGCTCCCGCAGCAGGCCGCTCGCCCGAAAGCACAAAAACCGAGGCGACGAGAATACTGAGGAGGATAGCGAGGCTCGGTCGCAACGGTTTCATGGCTTCCAAGGTCCGGCCGCCGACCGCGAGAGTTGTCAGAAATCTGTGAATAGACTGTAAAACGTCGGTGGGTAAGGGGAGTCGGAAGCGGCCCGGCGGCCTCTCCCCCGAACCCGGGCGCAGCATCGCGGCGAACGACCGACACGACATCCGCCTCCGCTCACGCTGACGATCATCGTCCCCGCCTGCTCGACACGCGCCAACTCAATTCCCTGCCGCCCGAGGACGTCGCCAAGCTCAGGCCATCAGCTCCTGGGCCACCCGGACGCGATCCCGCACGGCGACCCCATGGGGGCAGACGACCGCGCAACGTGCACATTCGTGACATGATCTTCGCCGGCGGGAGGTAGGAATGGCCTCCAGCTGGCACCGCGCCAGACCGGGATCTTGGTAGCCCTCACGATACATCGCCACGCTCACCAGGTCGGACACCGCCAGTCCGTGGGGACACGCCCCATCACACGCCCCGCACATGCGGCAGAATCGGGATGAGACATGCGACAAGCTGGCCGTGAGAAGGCGCTGGTCCTCGTCCGACAACGGCGTCTGAAGTGCCGCCACGTTCTGGTCCAACTGAGCGGCGTTCTGCATCGCCACCGGAAGGCTATGAACCCGCGGATCCGCGGCGAGCCACCGGAGACAGGCGTCCGGACGATCCGTGGTGGCTTCGTAGAACCGGCCGGCCAGGGGCTTCATCGGCACCACTCCCAACCCCGCCCCGCTCAGCCTGGTCACGCGCTCCCTATCCTCAGTCGAGGAAGTGTAGTTGTAGGTCAGCATCACGACGTCAATCGGCGACTCAGGGGCGGTCAGGCGATCCATGTCCTCCGCCAAACGGTGCGTGGAAATGGCGGCGCACCGAACCTTCCCAGCCCTACGGGCCTCGAGGAAAACCTCGCAGAAATCATTCCACTGTTCCGGCGACGGACAGCAGACATACCACAGATCCAGCGTCTCAAATCCGGACGCCCCCAGAAACCGATCCAGGTCCTCCCGCATGACCGCCTTGCTCTCCCGCTCGACCGTCATGTAGCTGATCACCAGCTGTGGCCGGACCGCTCGGAGGGCCGAGAACGCCGCCAGATTGTGGGCGTCCGGAGCCAGCATCTTTCGCGTGTTCCGGTCCTCCACGAAATGAAAGTAGTTGATCCCACGGTCCACGGCGCGCTGATACAACGCGGCGTCCTGAACGTGCAGGACCCCGAACCCCAGGAGGGAAACGGGACGCTTCGAACGGCCGAGCACGCGCCTAGGCAAAGTCTCCGAACGGGACGGCGTGTCCGCCCTACCCCCGCTGCGGCCGAGCGCCCCCGCCTGCCGCGTGGAACACGAGGCGCCCAGACCCATCGTCCCGACCGCCGTGGACATCAGAAACGCCCGGCGTGTGCTTCGATTCCATCGCATAACACCTCACCTTTCTCCCCGCAGGGGGATTCCTTCGAACCGAGCCAGAGTGACCTGCAAGCGACGTGCGGACACCGTCGCCGCCCGATGCACTTCATCCAGCATCAGGCCCACCTCGGCCGCCCCGCCGGATCCCAGCGCCGCAGAGCTCAGCGACCTATCCGGCCTTCTCCAGCAGCACCGAGAGCCAACCGCGCACCGCCAGGGAATCCGAGTTCCCACCGAAACCGTGCATACTCACGATTCTCCATCCCTGACTCAGATAACTGTTCAAGTGCTCTTCGATCAACCCGTGCTTGTCGGCGAAACTCCCCACCAACAGCTTCCCTTGGGCATAGACCATACTGTCGAGATAGATGGTGACCAACCGCTGTGCGGATGGCTTGAGAATAGGTGGCGATTCCATGGCTTGAGAACCCACTCGCACGCGTCGTGGGCATTCGGTTTTGAGGTATGGGGGGCAAAAGGCGAGGCGAGAGTGGGGAATTGGCAGCCGCCAGGCGCAAATGCTCCATCCTCGCCTACCCGGTCAGGCCCGACATCGCGCCCCCCCTGCAACCCACCCACTTGCGGGTCGGGTTCTTCGTTCTACAACGACATCACCAGGGAAAGAAACCAGCCCACCATCGCCGCGACGGCAGAAGTCAGGAGTCCGACCGGGACGGCAATCCACAAACCTCTCCTCCGGTGCAAAAGACCGACAGCCAGTGACCCGAGCAGGACCGAGGCTGAAAGGTTGGCGGCATGCATCCACGGCTCAACGTAGGGAGCATGCGCTCTGGCGGAAATGGGAAGGAGGGCCAACCCGAACATCAAGAGCACCCGAAGCCCCCTCGCCATGCCTCGGCAATGAACACTCCGATACGGAGCGTCCGAGGTTGTTCGGCGAGACACGGGGCACTCCTCACACAGCCCCGTTTTCGCAGGAACAACCGGTGCGGCGGGAATCTCGCAGGGCTCTGAGGTCATCGGATCGGCGATCCAAAGAGAACGGCGCAAAGAACCATGCACACCGCGTTCAGCCCCACCACCGCCAGTCCGGTTCCCAAGGCCACCACGACCTTGAGACCCGGTGTCTTCGGGAGGCACGCTGAAGACACGATGGCGCTCAGGAAGACCAGGATCAGCAAAGCCCACGCACTGCGACCCACGCCGGATGTTTCCCAATCCCAAGCCGGATCTGAGGCCAGACTCGCTGAAAGGTAGACCGCGGGTATGGCGGCAAGGCTCAGGGCAAGCACCCCTTTTGCCGAGACGATGTGCCGGCGTGTCTCTTCCATTTTACCCACCCTGAGATTCACCCTCCGAAGGCCATGACCGCCCATGCCGTGGACCGGGCACTTATCCAGAAACCCTTGTCTGCCACGCGCGCTGACGAACCAACACGGAGGGTGACGGCCAACGACACGCAGGCATCACCCAAACCGGAC
>JADLFD010000396.1 GCA_020845805.1 Verrucomicrobiales bacterium
CGCAGGAGCCGCGGCTCTGGGCGCCAAAGTCGCCTTGGTGGAACGCCACCTCATGGGGGGCGACTGCCTGAACACCGGGTGCGTGCCGAGCAAGGCGCTCCTTCGCTGCGCGCAGGCCGCCGCCGACACCCGCCGCGGAACCGAGTACGGACTCCGTCTCCCCACGCCGGTGGAGGTGGATTTCCCGGCCGTCATGGAACGGCTCCGACGATTGCGCGCCTCCCTCGCGCCCCATGACTCGGCGCAGCGCTTTGCCAAGCTCGGCGTCGATGTCTTCTTTGGCGACGCCCGCTTTGCGAATTCCGACACCGTGGACGTGGAGGGCATTCGCCTTCGCTTCGCGCGGGCCGTCATCGCCACCGGAGCCCACGCCCGCATCCCGGACGTCCCCGGTCTCGCCGCCGCCCAGCCTTTCACCCACGAAACGATCTTCAACCTCACGCAACTCCCACGCCGCCTCGCCGTCCTCGGCGGCGGCCCGGTGGGCTGCGAACTCGCGCAGGGCTTCGCCCGACTCGGCGCACAGGTGACCCTGTTCCACACCAAATCACACCTGCTCGATCGCGAGGACCCCGACGCGGCGGCGCGGGTGCAGGAGGCGTTTCTGGCCGAAGGGATCCGAGTGCGGCTCGACACCCAACTCGAACACGTGGACCTCGAGCCCGCCACGGGAGAACGCACCCTTCACTTCCGCCAACCCAGCGGCCCGGGATCGATCACGACCGACGCGATCCTCGTGGCCACGGGACGTGCGCCCAACGTCGCCACGCTCAACCTCGACGGCCTCGGCGTGCAATACGACGCGCTACGGGGCGTCCACGTGAACGACTTCCTCCAGACCACCCACCCGCGGATCTACGCCTGTGGCGACGTTTGCCTGCGCTGGAAGTTCACTCACGCCGCCGATTTCGCCGCACGCCTCGTGATCCAAAATGCCCTCTTCGCCCTCGGCCCCTTCGGACGCCGACGCTTGAGTTCCCTGGTCATGCCGCGGGCCACCTACACCGACCCGGAAATTGCGCACACCGGTCTCGATCTTCGCGAACTGGAACAACGCGGTCTTGCGACCGACACCTATACCGTCCCGTTCTCGGCCGTGGATCGCGCGGTCACCGACGGCGAGACCGACGGATTCGCGCGGGTTCACACCCGCCACGGCACGGATCGCATCCTGGGCGCCACCGTAGTGGGAAAGCACGCCGGTGATTTGATCTCGGAGTTGACCCTCGCCATCCACGCCGGGATCGGCCTCGGCCGCATCGCCTCGACTGTCCATCCCTACCCCACACGCGCGGAAATCCTGCGCAAGCTCGGGGATGCCTACCAGCGGACCCGCCTCACCCCACGCGCCAAGTCCGTTCTCGCCGCCCTCCTCCGCTGGCGGCAATAAGCGCCAATGACCGGTCGCGGCCGGCATGGCCGCCTGCGCGGGACGCGCTCCGCCACACGAGTGTCGCCCAATCGTCACACTTACGGCGTGGGAACGGCGACCGGAGATTGGGAATACTCGCGCGCCCTCGGCGTCATCCATGAACCCGCTCCGCTACTCCATTCCCTGCCTCCTGGTGGCTTTCCCTGGCCTGCGCACGGCCGCCTCCGAGATCAAGCCTCTGGACAGTTTCGCCGGACCGCCCAGCAGTTCCGAAATCATCGCCTTCGATTCCCCCTCCAAGACGCTCTTCAGCACCTTCGGTTCCCTTGGCCAGGGCGGGGTTCAGATCATCGATGCCTCCAATCCCAGCATCCTCAAGGAATCCGGCCGCATCGATCTGAGTTCGGTGGATGGTCTCAACCTGCGCTCGGTCAGCAGCGTCGCGGCGGATCCCCTCGGACGCGGCTTCGGAGTGGCCACGTTCATCCCGGAGGCCAGCGGATCCAACCCCGGCAAACTGGTCTTCTTTGACCCCGTCTCGCGCTCGGTGCTGCGCTCGCTCGACGTGGGCTATCACCCCGACTCCGTCCGCTTCTCGGCGGACGGCACCAAACTGTTCATCGCCAACGAAGGCGAACCCATCAGTGAAGGCACCGCAGGCGCGTTGACCCACTTCGATCGGCCAGGCTCCGTCAGTGTCGTGGACCTCGGTTCGGTGAGTTCCAGATCCGACGTTTCCGCCCTCGGCAATGGACACGTCGCCACTTACGACTTCTCCGCCTCGCACCTGGCGACGGGCGTCTCCCTCGATGGCCTGCGCGTCAACCCTTCCAACGCCGCCGCCGCGAGCCGCATGAACGACGTGGAGCCAGAGTACATCTCCGAACGCAACGGGAAGCTCTTCGTCAGCCTCCAGGAGAACAACGCAGTCGGCGAATTCGACCTCCACTCCCGCCAGTGGACCGCAATCCGACCGCTGGGCACGATCGAACAGCGCATCGACGCGTCCGATCGCGATGCCGGCATCGCCATCGATGATTTCGTCCACGGAATGCCCATGCCGGACGGCATCGCGAGCCTGTCCGCCGACGGCCGCACGTTCTTCATCACGGCCAACGAGGGGGACAGCCGGCCCCCTGACTTCGTGCAGTCGGGTCATCCGCTGGTCGCCGATGACGGGCGAGTCTCTCAATTGGGCTCGGGCGGGCGCCCGGCGCTCGATCCCACCTACAAGTCCGAGCTGGACTCGCTCTACGCAGGCAATGCCCGCGCCACGGACGCTCTCGGTCGACTGACCATTTCCACCACCGACGGCCTCAATGCGGCGGGTAAGATCGAGCAACTCACCATGTTCGGTACCCGCAGCCTGTCCATTTGGGACGCGGCGACCGGGGAATTGGTCTGGGATTCAGGATCCCTATTCGAGGAACTCACCGCCAGCGAGGTGCCGATGCTGTACAACTCGGACGGCACCACCGGCAGCTTCGACACGCGCTCGGATAACAAAGGTCCGGAACCCGAGGGACTGACGCTTGGCAAGGTGGGCGGCCGCACCTGGGCGTTCGTCGGACTGGAACGCGTGGGGGGAGTGGTCATCTTCGATGTGACCAAACCCACCTCGCCCACCTTCGTGGACTACTTCAACACCGGGGAGCTATCGCCTGAGGGGTTGGAGTTTGTCTCCGCCGCCGCCTCGCCCATTGGCGTGCCGCTGCTGTTTGTAGGCTATGAAGTCGGTTCGCGGGTCGGCGTCTACGCCGTGGTTCCCGAATCGCACCAGATCGTGCCCGCGATGCTGGGCCTCGTTGCGCTCGGGTGGTACACCCTCCGCCGGCGACGCGGAC
>JADLFD010000397.1 GCA_020845805.1 Verrucomicrobiales bacterium
CCGTCCGCGAGGGTCAGCACCTCGGGAAGCTGCGGGAACGGGTTCGCTTTTGCGGGATCGTAGTTCGCGCTGTTGGTGGCGCCTTCGCGCCCGCTTGGTCCCGGTCGAAGCCGAGTGATGCCGAGCTGGCGCATCATGTCTTGATGGTCCTGCTGGGCGGTCCACGTCAACGGCTCTCGTGTGGGCGAGGCCGGCTGGGCCGCAGCCTGCCCCAGGCCGATCGCCAGCAGGAGCACCCACCCGCCGCGGGCGCGTCGCCGGAGAGGGATCAGGGCGCGGAGTGGGAGGGGGAAAGCGTGGCTCATGGTGCAGGGGACGGTGGGGCAGGGGTGGCACCGCATTCAGGCGCAGAAGAGCCGGGCCGGCAAACCCCAACCCGCGCCGCCCCGCACGCCTGGCGAGTCCAGGCCAGGGCACCTGCGACGCGGCAACCCAGGTCTCCCCGGGAAGGCTCCGTGCGCGGGGCGCGAATGGACCGCTGGGCCGCTCCATGGCCGTCACGCCTCGCTCGGCATCGCGGATCCCTCCCTAGTCGCCTCTCAGCGCCTCCATCGGATTCACGCGGGTGGCGCGGCGCGCGGGCAGCCAGCAGGCGACCAAGGCGACGGCCGTCAGCCCGAGGGCCACGGCGCCATACGTCCATGGGTCGGAGGTCGGGACCTGGAACAGGAAGCTGCGCAGGAATCGCGTCAATCCAAAGGCGGCGAGGATTCCCAGGGTCAGGCCGGTGGTGGCGAGCCCCACGCCCTGCCGCAGGACCATGCGCAGCACATCGGCCATGCACGCGCCGAGCGCCATGCGGACGCCGATCTCCCGCGTGCGCTGGCTCACCGAGTAGGCCAGCACCCCGTACAAGCCGAGCGCCGCCAGCAGCAGGGCGAGGACGCCAAAGCCGCCTAGAAGTGTTGCCGCCATGCGTTCAAGCGCGAGCGAACCGTCCTTTTGCTGGGCGAGGGTGCGCACCTCGAAGACGGGAACCTGGGCATCCATGGACCTCACCAGATCGTGCAGCTGCCGGATGGTGCCCGCGGGCTCCAGCCCGGTGCGGACAGTCAGCGTCAATGAGAGGTCGGGTTTCTGGGAGAGGGGGAAATAGAAGGCGGGACGCGGCGCGTCAGTCAGCCGGCGGGTGGGCGAATTGGCCACCACGCCGATCACTTCGGTGGGAGTGCCGCCATTGGCGCCGTGCTGCCACAGGCGTTTGCCGACCGGATTCTGTCCCGGCCAATAGCGCGCGGCGAAGGCCTCATTGACGATGACCACCGCCGGACCACCTGCCGTATCCGTCGGCTGGAAATCCCGGCCCTGAAGGCGCGGCACCCCCAAGGTTCGGAAATAATCCGGAGCCACAATGTTGAAGTCCCCCGTGGGCGGGGACTTTGATGCGGGTTGATAGTCCTCGACGCGCTCGACGCTCATCCCCGGCGTACGGCCGTTGAGCGGGGTGATGAGACCGAGGCTGGCCGCTTCCACGCCGGGCAGGGTGCGCACGCGCTCGAGCAGCCGTTCATAGAACTCGGCGGCCCGTGGCTTCGAGTAATCATTCAAGCCGAGGTTGAACGAGGCCAGCACCACCTTGGACGGCTCGGTGCCCGGATCGATCCGTTGCAGGTTGGCCAGGCTTCGAACACAAAGACCGGCGCCCACAAGCACCAGGAAGGAGAGCCCCACCTGCAGGATCACCAGGATTCCGCGGAAGCCCCACCGACCGGACCGCGACGACGCTCCGCTTGGAGCGCCCTTGAGTTCGGGAACAAGCTGGGGACGACTGGCACGCCAGGCCGGCACCAGGCCAAAAAGGAGTCCCGTCATCACCGCGATGGTGAAGGTGAACAGCAGAACACGCAGGTCGAGCCCCATGGCCAGATCGACACGCGCATCGGGCGGACGGAACCGCTGCAGGATGTGCACCAGCCAGGCGGCCACGAGCAGTCCCAGCACGCCCCCGCCGACCGCGAGGAGCACGCTTTCGGTGAGGAGCTGGCGGACGACGCGAGGGCGTCCGGCACCGAGCGCGAGGCGGACCGCGAATTCCCGTGTGCGGGCGGTGGCGCGCGCGAGCTGGAGGTTGGCGAGATTGGCGCAGGCGATGAGGAGGACCAGTGCGGCGGTGGCGAGGAGGAGCTTCATCGGGAGCTGCACGTCGCGGAGATCATGCGTGAAGCCCTGCACTCCCGGCAGGAGCGCGATCCTTTCGGGAGTGTTCGGGGGACGACTCTCATTCAGCCGATCCGTGGTGAGCTGCATGGAGACCTGTGCCTGCTCGAGGGAGACGCCGTCCTTCAGGCGACCGAAGATGTAGTGCCAGGTGAAGTAGCGTGTTCGCAACGGATGCTCCCCGCCCGGCCGGCCGGTATCGAGCCGCCCGTACATCGTGATCGGCAGGTAGAGATCGGGGGACGACCCACGCGTGGTGCCGGTGAACTCACGCGGCGCGATCCCGATGATGGTGAAGCTGTGTCCATTGACCGAAACCACGCGTCCAATCACCCGCGGGTCGGCGCCGAAGCTTCGCTGCCAAAGCCCGTGGCTGAGAACCAGCACCGGCGCGGAGTCGATTTCACGGCCCTCATCCGCTGCGAAGGTGCGGCCCAAGGCGGCCTCCACCCCGAGCAAGGAAAAGTAGTTTCCCGAGACCACCATGGCGCGAAGCCGCTCGGTGGCGCCCCCAGTTCCCAATCCGATATCCATCTCCGAAGTCGCGGCGAGGTGGCTGAAGGCCGGATGGTCACGCTGGTAGTCGAGGAACAGGGGATAGTTGAAATGAAAATCCGTCCCCCCGTTGCGACGAGCCTCGCCCAC
>JADLFD010000398.1 GCA_020845805.1 Verrucomicrobiales bacterium
CGCACGTGACCGTCAGGAGCCCCCTGGCCGGGGCCACAATCGAGAACCCATCCGTCGAACGATTTCTGCCCGACTCCCTCGGACCGCGCGACCCTCGGCAATCGGTGTGGTGGACCTGGACCGCGCCTGCGTCAGGCGGACTGCGAATTTCCGCGCGCGGCAGCGAGTTCTTTGCCAAATCGCTGCTCCTGTTCACCGGCAACGCGCTCGAGGCCCTCACCCCCGTCGCCGAAGTCTCCGGCGACCAAACGGCGGAGCTCGTGGTGGTCGGAGGCCAATCCTACCAGATCGCTCTGGTGACCGCGGAGGAGCAGTCCGGATCCGCTCTGCTCCTGCTCGACCATGAGGGCCCTCCGGGTAATGACGCGTTCGCGAGGCGTCGAGTGCTCCACGGAGCTCGCGTCGAAGCCAGAGGCACCTTGCTCGCCGCCACCGCCGAAGCCAGCGAGCCGCTCAATGCCTCCGGATTCGCCGCCGGCAACTCGGTCTGGTGGGAATGGACGGCTCCCGCCGACGGCGCCCTCACCGCCTATGCGACCGAGATCTCGCCTCGCGGCTTTCAATCCCTGAGCACGGAGTTCTTCACCGGCGACACCGTGACCAATCTGGTTCCGTTCGGTCGATTGCTTCCTGACACCCCTCGCGTTCGCGCCGGCCAAACCCTCGTGATCCGCGTCGCCTCGGCCCCGGAACCGCCAGTCGGCGACCTGCTCCTGCACCTCGAACTGGATGGCGCACACTTCAGCGCTCCAGCGTCCGGCCGCTACGATCGGCTTTCCGCCCTTCCGGTTTCCGTGGCGTTCACCGACGCCGATCTCCCGGTCGCCCAGGTGGAATTCCAATTGCCCGACCCCACGGGCACCGCGCTCGAGGTGCGCACTCAGCCCCCTTGGTCCATCACCTGGATCCCGCGGGTCCGCGGCACCGTCCAGGTGCGGGCCACGGTGACCTACACCTCCGGGCCCCCGCGCACGTTGGTCTCGGAGGAACTCCGCATCGAGGACGCCCGCCCCGAGAACGACCTGTTGTCCGCCGCGGCCCTCGTCCCCCCCGAAGGCGGCACCCTTTCCGTGCAACGCCTCGAAGGCGCCACCCTCGACGCAGACGAGGAGGCCCGCCTCTGGTCCGAAGTCTACACTCCCATCGGCAGCGCATGGTGGCTCTGGAAGCCCGCACGCTCCGGCCCCGCCGAACTCCTGCTTCCCGATTCCCTCCTCGCCCGGGTGTTCCGGGGTCCGGACCTCCAACCCGTCCCCGGTGTCCTCTCCAATCGTCGGCTGCGATTCACGGCGACTCAGGGCGAGGACCTCTGGATCGGCATCCGTCCTGCCGTGGCGCTGGAGGAGATTCGGCCGGCGAGTTTCAGCGTGATTCTGGAGGAGGATTCCACGCGCCCGCCCCACGATGATTTCGCTCATCGGGCTGCCCTGCCTCCTGACGCCCTGGTCGCGCTACATCTGGAAAACGCCACCGTCGAGCAAGAGGAGCTGCGTCAAACCTGGCCCTGGTCCGGGTTGTCCGGCCCGGCGGACCGCTCGCTGTGGTGGAGTTGGACCTCGCCCGGTTCGGGAACCGTGCGTTTCGAGGAGTGGGTCGGAGATGAACTCCTCCGCGGTGGCGTGGGTTCGTTCGTCCCGGCACCCATCGAAGTCTACCGTGGCACCCAACTCGACGGGCTCACGGCGGCGCCCAACCAAATCGAAAACACTTACGGACGCCGCTTCTCCAGCCACGTCGAACCGGGCGACACACTCGTCCTGCGAGCCGTCGCCTCCGCCACCCAGAGCCCCTCCGAACTCTGGTTGCGAGCCGAGTGGATCCCCGACCCACCCAACGACGCCTTCGCGCAGCGTACCGCACTGACCGGATGGCCGATCCTGGAACGGGTCACCGTCCCGCGCAACGCCTCGACCGAGCCGGGCGAACCCCTGCGCAAGGACGTCGGCTTCGCACCGAAAACGCTCTGGTGGACCTGGACCTCACCGGTGTCCGCCCCAGTGATGGTCGCCGCCCACGGATTCACCGCGGTCACGCGTGTCGCCGCCTACGTCGGCGACACGCTCGCCACCCTGCAGGCCGCGCCCGGAACGACCAACGCCGCCGGTATGTTCGTCCTTCAAGCAACGCAGGGAGATACGTACCAGATCCAAATCACGACCGCGGACGAAACCCAGGTCTTCCTTCACGTGTCGGAAGGCGCCGCCAACGATGCCTGGGCCAACGCCCCGGAACTTCCGGTCAACACCGGCATCGTGGCCTTCAACAACCTCGGCGCCACCCACGAGGCACTCGAAACCACCACTTACCAGTCCCTCCCGACCCTCCCGCGTCTGCCGCTCTCGGGCAGTCTCTGGTGGCGATGGACCGCCCCGGCGGACGGCGTCCTCACCCTGCGCTATTGGCCGTTCCTCTGGGTGCTGCCACGGTCGTGGACCGGGACATCGCTTTCCGAACTGGTCGAACAAAAGGGGGTCGGCGTCGAAGGCGAACGTTGGACCACCACCCGGCTGCCCGTCGTGAGCGGCCAGACCTACGAGGTGTCCCTGGACACCTTGGCCAGCCTCTCGGGCGGGACCCCCATCCCGCAGTCCGTCCTCCTGGACGCCCAGTTCACCACGTTGCGTCTCGAATCGCCCGCCGCCGCCGCGGAGTACGCCTACTCCGAACCCATCCCAGTGCGCGTGGCCCCTCCTTCAGCCTCGATCGACGGCGAGATCCGCCGCGTCCGATTCCAGTTCAACCTCCAGGGCGCCCCTCTGGGCACCTCGCTCCCCTACCCCGCCGTGTCGTCTGTGTTCCGCGTCGGATCCCCCCTGGAATACACCCTCACCAACTGGCCCTGCGGTCGCTACGAAGTCGTCGTCTATGCCGCCACTCCACAAGGCCAACCGCTGGAGTCCGAGGTGCGCCGGTTTGCCATCGGCCCCGAGAACGATCGCTTCACCAGCCGCACCCCACTGGTGGCCAACGGCGAACCGTCCCGCGTGGCCACCCTGGCCGGGTCCACTCGGGAAGCCTTCGAAAGCACACTGCTCGCGCCGGAGATCACGGGAACCACGTGGTGGGAATGGGTCGCCTCGCGCTCCGGATCGGCCTTCCTCACCGCCTCCGCCGAATGCGCCGTGTTCACCGGCACGAATGCCCAGCAACTCAGTCAGGTCGCGGTGATTCCCGCCGGGGAGACGTTCAAGTTCCATGCCGAGGCACACCAAGCCTACCAGATCGCACTGCTCCGCCGTACGCGCGACGGCTCCGGAGGCCCCGCAGATCTCGCCCTGGACCTGGCGCCGGCCAACGACACCTTCGCCCAGCGTGAAGCGGTCCGCTGGAACGAAAGCCCCAGCGGTCTGACCACCGAGTCCCGCGAGTTCATCACCCGCCGCGCTTCCCTGGACGAAACCGAACCGGATCACGGCTACCCCGATCAGAGCGGTTCGCTCTGGTGGGAGCTGAGCCCACCCCAGGGCCGTCTCCACATCCGCTTGA
>JADLFD010000399.1 GCA_020845805.1 Verrucomicrobiales bacterium
ATGTCCGCGTTGCGGACGCTGTCAGCCACGAGGAGGAGGTTGTCGCTGGGCACGCGCGCGAAACTAGGAACGCCACCGGGGCGAGGCAAGCCCGGGGTCAGGCCCTGATTCCCCCTCTGGACGCCCGGAAACCGGGCGGCAGCCCGAAATCCGGGGGGGCGCTGGCGGCCCAAGGGGGGCGTTTGGGTGGGAAGGTCGCGGAGGCGGGGGCGAGGCAATACCCCGATCGGGTACCCGTCGAAGGGGTTCTGATAGTTGACTAAACGGTCAAATCAACTCACGGTGCGCGCGGCCGAGGGGGAACTGTATGGGGCGAACCAGTGATGCGCGAGATCGGTTGATGACCGCCGTGGCGGAGTTGTTTTGGACCGTGTCCTACGATCGGACCACTGTGGATCAGATCTGCGAGCGGGCGGGGGTGAAAAAGGGGAGTTTCTATCATTTCTTCGCCGACAAGGCGGAGTTGGTGGATGCGTCGCTGGAGCGTGAGTGGGAGAAGTACCGGCCCAAGCTGGACGCGATCTTTTCGGCGAGTGTGCCGCCGGCGGAGCGGATCCGGGCGCACTGCGAGTTCGTGGTGCAGGAGCAGCGCGATTTGAAGGCGTGTCACGGCCACGTGCTGGGGTGTCCCTTGTGCACGCTGGGTACGGAGATCAGCACCCAGGACGGGACCTTGCGCCGACGGGTGCAGGGGATCCTGGAGCACGGCATCGGCTATCTGACGACGGCGATCCGGGACGGGCACGCAGGCGGGGACTGGCAGGCGCCGGACGCGCGGGCCAAGGCGGAGCGGATCCATACGTATCAGCTGGGGCTGATGATCCAGGCGCGGATCTACGACGATTTAGGGGTGTTGGCGGAGTTGACGCGGGGGACGTTTGAGTTGCTGGGCGCGGCGGTTCCGGAGTCGACGCGGGTGGGGGGGCCCGGGGCGGCGAAGACGAAGACCAAGACGAAGACGGCGAGGGTGACGGCGAAGACTCGGGCGGAGAATCGTAGACCCTGAGCCTGGATCGGGTTCCCGGAAGGGAGACGGGGGATGCACCAAGTTTACTAAACGGTTAACTAAAGGAGTTGATGTGCAGCGCACGAGAGTGGATCACGAGTCGACGAAGAAGTTGCGGCGGTGGACGGCTGGCGGGCTGGTGATGCTGGCGGCCTGGGTAGGGAGCGGCTGCGGGTCGGGTCATCCGGACGCGGGGCCGGGTGCGGGTGCGGGGGGACCACCGCCGCCCGTGGTGACGGTGGCGCCGGTGGAGCAGCGGGAGTGGGTCGAGCACGAGGAACTGACCGGCCGCACGGCGCCGGTGGAGTTTGTGGAAGTGCGGCCACGGATCTCCGGTCATCTGGACGAGGTGCGGTTCGAGTCCGGGCAGCTGGTCAAGAAGGGGGAGGTGTTGTTTCGCATCGATCCGCGGTGGCAACGAGCCACGCTGGAACAGCGGGAGGCGGAGTTGGCGATGGCGCAGGTGCGGTTGGAAACGGCGGAGCGCGAGGCGCGGCGCAACGTGCAGCTTCTGGAGAGCCGGGCGATTTCGCGCGAGGACGCCGAATCACGGGAGTCGCGGGCCGCCGAGGCGCGGGCCGGGCTTTTGGCGGCGCGGGCGGCGCGGGACTCGGCGCGGCTGGATTTGGATCACACCGAGATTCGTTCCCCGATCGACGGCCGAGTGAGCCGGGCCATGGTGACGTTGGGCAACTACGTCAGCGGGCTGGCTGGGGCGGCGACCTTGCTGACCACCGTCGTGTCGGTGGATCCGGTGCATGTGTATGCCGATCTGGACGAGGCGACGTTGCTCAAGTTCAACGCGCTGGTGCGCGAGGGGCGGCTGCCCAAGGACGCCCAGGGCCGGATCCCGGTACAGCTGCAGCTGGGGGACGAGGTGGGCTTCGCGCGGGAAGGGTTTATCGAATCGTTGGACAACCGGGTGGATCCCCAGACGGGCAGTATCGTGTTACGCGCGCAGTTTCCGAATCCGGATGGCCGCATCGTGCCCGGATTGTTTTCGCGCGTGCGGATTCCCACGGGGGCGAAGTCCGCAGTGTTGTTGGTGGATGAGAGCGCGGTGGGAACGGATCAGGCGCAGAAGTTTGTGCTGACCCTGACCTCGACCAACACGGCGGCGTACCGGCCGGTGAAGTTGGGGCCGTTACTGGAAGGCAAGCGCGTGGTGCGCGAGGGACTGCAGGCGGGGGAGAAGGTCGTGGTGAACGGCCTGGCGAAGGTGCGACCGGGCATGCCGGTGACGGCGGAGGAGCGGGGGGCGCAGACGGCGCTTCGGACGGCCGCGCACTGAGGATGGGAGCGAGGTTGGAGGGTGAGGCGTCGGCCCGTGACGTGGGGGCGGGGCTTCACCCGGATGGAGGCACGGAGACCAAATTTGAGTCATGAAGTTTGCGCATTTCTTTATCAGCCGCCCGATTTTCGCGGGGGTGTTGTCGATTCTGATCCTGCTGTTGGGCCTGCTGGCGATGTTCCGCCTGCCCATCAGCGAGTATCCGGAGGTGGTGCCCCCGACCATCGTGGTCATGGCCAACTATCCCGGCGCGAATCCCAAGACCATCGCCGAGACCGTCGCCGCGCCTCTGGAGCAGGCGGTGAACGGAGTGGAGAATTCGCTCTACATGTTCTCCCAGGCCACCAGCGACGGGGTCCTGACCCTGACGGTGACCTTCAAGCTGGGGACTCCGATCGACGACGCGCAGGTGCAGGTGCAGAACCGGGTGTCGCAGGCCCTGCCCAAGCTTCCCGAGGAGGTGCGAAGGCTGGGGGTGACGACCACGAAGCAGTCGCCGGATCTGACGATGGTCGTGCATCTGACCTCGCCGGACGGCCGGTATGACGACATCTACCTGCGCAACTACGCCACGTTGCAGGTGAAGGACGTGCTGGCGCGGATTCCCGGGGCGGGGTCGGTGCAGTTGTTCGGGTCGGGCGACTACGCCATGCGCGTCTGGATCGATCCGGACAAGGCGGCGGCGCGCAATCTGACCGCGAGCGACATCGTGCAAGCGTTACGCGAGCAGAACGTGCAGATCGCGGCGGGCGCGGTGGGGCAGCAGCCGTTGAGCTCCCCGGTGGCGATGGAGCTGCAGATCAACGCCAAGGGCCGGCTGCTGGATGTTGAGGAATTCGGCAACGTGATTTTGAAGACGGGTCCGAACGGCGAGAAGACCTTGTTGAAGAGCGTGGCGCGGCTGGAGTTGGGGGCGTCGGGATACTCCTTGCGGTCGTTGCTGAACAACCAGAGTGCGGTGGCCATTCCGATCTTCCAGTCCCCGGGCGCCAACGCGTTGCAGCTCTCCACCGACGTGCGGGCGACAATGGACCGGTTGAAGCGGAATTTCCCGGAGGGCCTGGACTACGCCGTGGTGTACGACCCGACGGTATTCGTGCGCAGCTCGATCCGCGCGGTGGTGACGACCCTGTTGGAGGCGGTGGTGCTGGTGGTGGTGGTAGTGATCCTCTTCCTGCAGACCTGGCGGGCGTCCATCATTCCGTTGGCCGCGGTGCCGGTTTCGCTGGTGGGCACGTTTGCGGTGATGCTGGCGCTTGGATTCAGCATCAACATGCTCACCCTGTTTGGCCTCGTGCTGGCCATCGGCATCGTGGTGGATGATGCGATCGTGGTGGTGGAGAACGTGGAGCGGAATATTGCGCTGGGGCTGGCGCCGATGGAAGCGACGCGCAAGGCGATGGACGAAGTCACCGGTCCCATCATCGCCATCGCGCTGGTGCTGTGCGCGGTGTTCATTCCGACCGCCTTCATCAGCGGCCTGACCGGGCAGTTCTACAAGCAGTTTGCCATCACCATCGCCATTTCGACGGTCATTTCGGCGTTCAACTCACTGACCCTGTCCCCGGCGCTGTGCGCGGTATTGCTCAAGGCGCATCACGCGCCGAAGGATCCGGTCTCGCGCGTGATGGACCGGTTTCTGGGATGGTTCTTCCGACCGTTCAACCGCGCCTTCAACTGGGCGGGGAACCGTTATGCGGCGGCGGTGGGGGGCGTGCTGCGCAAGAGCGCGGTGGCCCTGGTGTTGTATGCGGGGTTGGTGGTGCTGACCGGGTGGAGCTTCACCAAGGTGCCGACCGGTTTTGTCCCGACCCAGGACAAGCAATACCTGGTGGCGTTTGCGCAGCTGCCCGACGGTGCGTCCCTGGACCGCACGGACGGCGTGATGCGGCGGATGGCGGAGTTGGGGTTGAAGGTGCCGGGCGTGCGGGATGCGGTGCAATTCCCCGGCTTGAGCATCAGCGGGTTCAGCGTGGCGCCGAACGCGGGGATCATCTTTTTCGGGCTGCAGCCGTTTGAGGAGCGCAAGGCGCCGCATTTGAGCGGGCCGGCGATTGCGGCGGCCTTGAACCGGGAGTTCGCCTCGATCCAGGAGGCGTTCATTCTGAGCGTGATGCCGCCGGCGGTGAACGGGATGGGAGCGATCGGCGGGTTCAAGATGTATGTGGAGGATCGGGCGGGCCGGGGATACGACGAATTGTTTCAGACCACCCAAGGTCTGATTGGGGCCGGGTATGCGCGGGGCGGGTTGGCCGGCTTGTTTTCGACCTTCACCGTGAACGTGCCGCAGTTGGATGCGGAGATCGACCGGGTGAAGGCGAAGAGCCAGGGGGTTCCGTTGAACAACCTGTTCGAGACCATGCAGGTCTATCTGGGCTCGCTGTATGTGAACGATTTCAACCTGTTTGGACGGACCTGGCAGGTGGTGGCGCAAGCGGACTCGGCGTTCCGGGATCGCGCTGAGGACATCACGCGCTTGAAGACGCGCAATGCGGCCGGGCAGATGGTGCCGGTGGGCACGCTGGTGACCGTGCGCGAGTCGTATGGTCCGGATCGCGTGATGCGGTACAACGGGTATCCCGCGGCGGAGATCAACGGCGGACCCGCGCCGGGATTCAGTTCCGGCGAGGCGGAGGCGAGGATGGCGGCGCTGGCGGCGGAGCAGCTGCCGAAGGGATTCGAGTTCGAATGGACCGATCTGACCTACCAGCGGATTCTGGCGGGCAACACGGCGGTGTACGTGTTTCCGCTGTGTCTGTTGCTGGTGTTCCTGGTGTTGGCGGCGCAGTACGAGAGCTTCCGGTTGCCGTTGGCGATCATCCTGGTGGTGCCGCTCTGCCTGTTGTTTGCCATGGCGGGCGTGTGGTGGACGGACGGGGACAACAACATCTTCACGCAGATCGGG
Organism: Verrucomicrobiales bacterium; assembly: GCA_020845805.1. Taxonomy (GTDB): domain Bacteria; phylum Verrucomicrobiota; class Verrucomicrobiia; order Limisphaerales; family CAIMTB01; genus CAIMTB01. Next base: position 5,203 of record JADLFD010000399.1, read on the forward strand.
TTGATCGTGCTGGTGGGGCTGGCGTGCAAGAACGCGATCCTGATTGTGGAGTTTGCCAAACAGAAGCAGGACGAAGACGGGGCCACGCCGGTGCAGGCGGCCATCGAGGCGTGCCGGTTGCGGTTGCGTCCGATCCTGATGACCAGCATCGCGTTCATCGCCGGCGTGTTTCCGCTGGTGATCTCGCAGGGGGCGGGGGCGGAGATGCGCCACGCGATGGGAGTGGCGGTGTTTTCCGGCATGATCGGGGTGACCTTGTTCGGGTTGCTTTTGACGCCGGTCTTCTACGTGGTGCTGATGTCGCTGGGGCGGAAGCCGTCACGGGCGACCTCGACTTCGGTGTCGGGGAAGGGGCCGGGAGCGCACCTGGCCGGACCCGGCATCGCGGGCACTGTGTTGTTGCTGTGGGTGGCGTGGGGCGCCCTGGTGCCGCGCGCGGAGGCGGGGGTGCTGACGGTGGGGCCGGATTACCGGAGGCCGGAGATCGAAGTGCCGACGGCGTTTCGGGATGCGGTGCAGTGGAAGGAATCGAAGCCGGCGGATAGCGAGCCGCGTGGGGAGTGGTGGCGCGTGTTCGGGGATCCCGGTTTGGATGCCTTGACCGCGCGGGCGACCGCCGAGAACCAGACGCTGCGAGCGTCGTTGGCGCGGTTCGACCAGGCGCGGGCGGCGGCGCGACTGACGCGCGGGGAATGGTTCCCGACGCTGAGCCTGGACCCATCCTTCACCCGGGAACGGTTTTCGCGGAACCAGGATCCGAACTTCGGTTTGGCGAACGCCAGCACGTTGCGGGTGCCATTGGATCTGAGTTACGAGGTGGACTTGTGGGGGCGCGTGCGGCGTTCGTTCGAGAGTGCGAAAGCGGAAGCGCAGGCCAGCGCGGCGGACTTCCAGTCGGCGTTGCTGGGCGTCCAGGCGGAGGTAGCGCAGAACTACTTTCTCGCGCGTGCGCTCGACCGGCAGCGGCGCATTGTGAAGGAGTCGATCGCCTTGCGACGCGAGGCGCGCGACCTGTTGCAGGCGCGAGTGGACGCGGGGACGGCGCCGGAACTGGATCGCGCCCGTGCGGACACCGAGCTGGCCTCGGCCGAGAGCGAGTTGTCGCGTTTGGAGCAACGCCGCAACTCCTTGGAGTCGGCCCTGGCGGTGCTGACCGGCGCGTTTCTGCCGCAGTTCGGCTTGGAGGAGAGTTCGAGTGCTCTGCCCGATCTGCCCCCGGTACCGGCGGCGTTGCCTTCCGAGCTGCTGGAGCGGCGTCCGGACGTGGCGGCGGCGGAGCGGCAGTTGGCGGCGGCCAACGCGCGGATCGGAGTGGCCAAGGCGGCCTTCTTTCCGGTGCTCCGACTGACAGGCTCGGCTGGCTACGTGAGTGCCGAGCTGGATTCCCTGTTCAACTGGGACAGCCGCATCTGGAGTGTGGGGCCCAGTCTTTCGTTGCCGATCTTTGCCGGGGGCCGGAACCGCGCGAACCTGGCGCGGTCGCGGGCGGCGTTTGAGGAGGCGACGGCGCGCTATCGGCAGCAGGTGCTGGTGGCCTTTGCCGAGGTGCAGGAGGCGTTGACCGCGGAGCGGCTGCTGGACGAGGAACGCGCGGCGGTGGAACGGACGCTGACCGCAGCGGAGCGTACCTACCAGTATGCGAAGGCGCGGTACGAAGGCGGTGTGGTGAGCTACCTGGAGGTGATCGAATCCCAGCGCACCCTGCTGTCGGTGAAGCTGGAAGTGGCGCGGGTGCAAGGGCAACGGTTTGTGAACCGGGTCCGGTTGATTCGCGCCCTGGGGGGTGGCTGGGAGGCCCGGCCGGGAAGTTGAGATTTGTGATTTGAGATTTGAGACCGGGGAGGGGGGGGCTGGTAGGCTGTCGGGCCTGTGACAGTGAAGAAGGACTCTCAGAACAAACGGCCGCGGCGCGTGGGGTTGGTGTCGTTGGGTTGCGCCAAGAACCTGGTGGATGCGGAGATCATGCTCGGCTCCCTGCTCCAGCAGGGGGTGGAGATCGTGAATGATCCCGCCGAAGCGGATGCGTTGATCGTGAACACCTGTTCGTTCATCGATTCGGCGCAGGAGGAGAGCGTCGACACCATTCTCGAGAGCGAGGAATTCCGCGAAAAGCATCGGCCGGGGCAGGCGGTGATCGTCTCGGGGTGCCTGCCGCAGCGGTTCCGCGATGAGCTGCCGAAGTTGATGCCGGAGGTCGATGCCTTCATGGGGATCGACCAGGTGGAACGCGTGACGGAGATCGTGGATCGCGCGATCGAGAGTCGGGCGGCGAAGGGTGCCGGGGGCCCGGCGCCGAAGCGGGCGGAGGTGAAGGGCAAGGTGCAGCAGCAGTTGGCCGCGCTGGAGGCGTCGAGGGCGGAGCAGGAGTCGCACGTCGCCGAGCCGTCCCTGCGCGGCACGGAACGCTTCGGCAAGACGCGCCAAGTGGTGAAACCGGGCGCGGGGACGGGAACTCTGGCCGCGCCCGCAGTGGACAAGGTGGACGTGCACGTCCGGCCCAGCTACATCCCGCAATGGGACACGCCGCGGTTCCGCCTTACGCCGAAGCATCACGCGTACGTGAAGATCGCGGAGGGGTGCAATCATCCGTGCAGCTTCTGCATCATTCCGCGCATGCGCGGCAGCCATCGCAGCCGGGCGCAATCGGACGTGGTGGTGGAGGCGAAGCGACTGATCGCCGACGGCGTACGGGAGTTGAATCTGATTTCCCAGGACTCGACGTACTACGGTCTGGATCTGCGGGCGGGGCACAGCCGCGCGATTGCGTCTCCGGCACGGTTTCAGGCGGCGACGCGCGCTCTGCCTGCCGGGGCGACGACCCTGAGCACCTTGTTGCGCGAGATGGAGGCCTTGAAGGGGCGGTTCTGGATCCGGTTGTTGTACACGCATCCGGCGCATTGGACCGACGAATTGATCCAGACCCTGGCGGCGTGTCGGAAGGTGGCCCGATACGTGGACATGCCGTTGCAGCACGTGCACGACGACATGCTGGCGCGCATGCGGCGGGAGACGGATGGGGCGTACATTCGGGATTTGATTGCGCGGATCCGCGCGGGAGTCCCGGGCATGGCTTTGCGCACCACCTTCATCGTGGGATTCCCGGGGGAGACAAAGGCGCATTTCGAAACCCTGCTGGAGTTTATTCGTGAGACCCGGTTCGAACGGCTGGGGATCTTCACCTACTCGCAGGAGGACGGCACGGTGGCGGGGCGCATGCAGGGTCAGGTGCCCCTGCGCACGAGGAAGGCGCGGCGCGATCGCGCCATGGCCGTGCAGCGTCTGGTCGCGCAGGAGCATTCTGCGTCGCAAGTGGGGCGGGAGTTGGTGGTGTTGGTGGAGGGGGTCGCGACGTCGCGGCAGTTGGAGCGGGCGCAGGTGACGTCCTGGGAACATGGCTTGATCCGGGAAGACGCGGCGGGAGGGGTGCCCAAGCTCAAGTCGGGCGTGTACAGCGTCGCGCGGGGCGAGGCGGATGC
>JADLFD010000400.1 GCA_020845805.1 Verrucomicrobiales bacterium
GGGGTCCGGCCAAGGAACCTCCGACGCGACACGGCGTTGTCGGTCTGCCGCGAACCGCCTACCGTGCGGCATGCGTTTTCTGTTCGAACTCGCGCGGGCGGCCGCGAGCCGGCCGGCAAGGAAGCTCGCGGCCCGGGCGCTGGCCCTCGGTCTGTGCGCGGCGGGCTCCGAAACTCTGGCGCGGCCGCTGACCCTGGCGGATCTGCTCGCGTGTCAACGCGTCTCCGAACCTGTGCCCTCTCCTGATGGTCGTTGGATCGCGCATGTGGTGGGCGTGGTGGATCGGGAAGCCAATGGGTCGAACACGGACATCTGGCTGCTTCCGATGGGCGGGGGCGAGCCGCGGCAGCTGACTCGCTCGCCCAAGCATGATCGGCATCCGACTTGGTCACCCGACTCCAAGTATCTTGCCTTTGAGTCCAACCGCGACGGTGCCTTTCAGATCTACACCATCGCCGTGGACGGCGGCGAAGCCCGGCGCGTGACCCGGATTTCGACCGAGGCCAACCAGCCGGTGTGGTCCCCGGATGGCGCCCATCTTGCGTTTGTCTCGGCGGTGTTTCCGGAGTTTTCGGAACAGCCTTACGCGGACGCCGACCGATTGAACCAGGCCCGGCTCGACGAGCGCGAGAAGAGCAAGGTCAAGGGGCGCGTCATCACGCAGTTGCTCTACCGGCATTGGGACTCGTGGGTGGACGGGAAGCGGCAACACCTGTTCGTCGTGCCGATGAAGGGTGGCGAGGCCGCCGGTGACCCGCGCAACCTCACCCCCGGCGACCGGGATGCCGTCCCCACTTCCAGCACCTTCGCCTCGGGGGACGAGTTTGGCTTCTCCCCCGACGGCAAGGAATTGACCTATACGGCCACTCCCACCCCGGCGCGTGAGGAAGCGTGGAAGACGGATCATGATCTTTGGACGGTGGAGCTGGCGACGGGGCAACGCCGCCAGGTGACCTCGAACCCGGCTGCGGATGGTTGCCCGCGTTACTCTCCTGATGGTCGTTGGCTGGCTTACCGCAAGCAGGAGCGCGCCGGGTTCGAGGCGGATCGCTGGCAGGTGGTGTTGTGGAACCGTCAGACGAAGGAAAGCCGGTCCCTGACCGCCTCGTGGGATCGTTCGGTGGACAGCATCGCGTGGACGCCGGACAGCCAGACGCTCGTGGTGGAGGCCGAGGAAGGGGGCGTGAAACCCGTGTGGCGCCTCGCCCTCGACGGCAGCGCGCCGGTGAAGCTGGTCGACTCGGGGAGTTGCGGGGAATCCTCGGTTTCAGCCGACGGTGCCGCGGTGATTTTTTCCCACACCACCCTCACGCGTCCCGCGGAACTGTATCGCGTGCCGCTGGCGGGAGGAGTCATGACCCCTTTGACCCGGTTGAATGCCGGGCTCCTGGCGCCGATCACGCACGGGTCGTTGGAGTCCGTCAGCGTTCCTGGCGCGGGCGGAACCCCGATTCAGATGTGGATCCTCAAGCCGCCGGGGTTCGACGCGAATCGGAAGTGGCCCTTGGTGTTCTGGGTGCATGGGGGGCCGCAGGGGGCATTCCTGGATTCGTGGTCTTACCGATGGAATGCCGCGTTGTGGGCGGCGCAGGGTTATGTCCTCGCTCTACCGAACCCGCGTGGCTCCACGGGATTTGGCCAGAAGTTCACGGACGAGATTTCCGGCGATTGGGGCGGGAAGGTTTTCGAGGATCTGATGGCGTGCCTGGGGTGGCTGGAACGTCAGTCGTATGTCGACACCGCGCGCATGGCCTCGGCCGGAGCCTCGTTTGGCGGTTACATGATGAACTGGTTCCAGGGGCACACGGACAAGTTCAAGACCCTGATCACGCATTGCGGTGTGTATAACTTCGAAACCATGTACGGGACCACGGAGGAACTTTGGTTCGACGAATGGGACCATGGGATTCCCTGGGAGAACCCGAAGTTCGGTGAGTTCTCCCCGCATCGATTCGCGGCGAAGTTCAAGACGCCGCAACTGGTGATTCACAACGAACTGGATTTTCGCGTGCCGATTGCACAGGGGCTGGATCTCTTCACGGTGCTGCAGCGGAAGGGCATTCCGTCGAAGCTCCTCTATTTTCCCGACGAAGGGCATTGGGTCCTGAAACCACAGAATAGCGAACTGTGGCACACCACGGTTTTCGAGTGGCTCAAGGAGTATCTGAAGCCGTGAAGGATGCCGCGGAACAGCCGGAGGGCCTAAGCGGCAGCCAGCGCAGACGGAGTGCGCCGCGGGCCGCACTCGCGGAGCGCACGCTGGAGTGGTCCGCGACCCTGGTGTTCGTGTGCTTGATGATGGGCACCGGTTGCCGCAGTCCCCGTTCCGCTCCACCCCAGGCGCCGCCTGCCTCCTCCTCCTCAGGCGAACACGTCGAGACGCTGATGTCCCAACCTGCACTCCCGGGGGAAGGAGCGGCGCCGGCGACTCCACCTCCCGCTTTGACGACCATGGCCCGGAGCGAACCGGCCCCGGGTCTGTTTGGCTTCCTCCATTTTCACGACTGGCGGTGGGGGGAGAAGGGACCAGAGGGGGTGGAGCTGAGATCGGAGTGGATCGGGGATGGCACGGAATGGAACGAGGCGGTCGTTTCGTGGAACGTCGAGCCTGCCACCGGGGCGGTGCTGGAGGTGGACGCGCAGGAAGACACAGTGCTGGCCGAGGGGGATTGGCGTCGGCTGGGCACGTGGTCCTTGGGTGAAGGAAGTCCAGGTGAACGCACCAGTCTCCGAGGGCAGCAGGGCGAGTGGGGGGCGGTGAAGACCGACACACTGGTGCTGGCGCGTCCCGCCACCCGCATCCGGATCCGCCTGAGGATGCGCGGCGAATTGGCCTCGCATCCGGAGCGATTGCGGTGGCTGACGGTCTCGCTGGTGGACACCCGACGCGAGCCGGTGGAACGCGAGCCGCTGAAAGCTGCCTGGGGGCAAACTCTGGACGTGCCGGAGCGGTCCCAGGTGTCGTTTGCCGAAGGGCGCGCGTGGTGCAGTCCGACTTCCGTCTCCATGGTGCTCGGCTGGTGGGCACGCACGTTGGGGCGTGCGGAGCTGGATCGTCCCGTACCGGAAGTAGCGGCGGGGGTATACGATCCGGGTTGGTCGGGGACGGGGAATTGGCCCTTCAACATGGCCTACGCCGGGAGCGTGGGCGGGCTGCGCGCCTGCGCCGTGCGCCTGCGGGACCTGCGCGACGTGGAGACGATGGTGGCGGCAGGTGTCCCGGTGGTGCTTTCGGTGAATGCCCCCGCGCTGCGCGGCAAGCCGGTGGCCCCGGATGGTGGCCATCTGGTCACGGTGGTGGGGTTCACCCAGACCGGGGATCCGGTGGTGAACGATCCCTGGGCGCGACTGGAAGAAGGGCAACGGGTGCGACGCGTTTACCCGCGGGCCAACGTCGTGCGGGCCTGGGCGCATGCCCACCGGCTGGCTTACTGGGTGGTGCCCGAGGATCGGATCGACTTGTTTCCCGGCCGCCATCTGTAACGCGGACGACGCGGGAGTCGGGGGTCGCCGGGTTTGACCCGGTGCCAGCGCGTTCCTAGGGTGGCCCTTCGATGAGGTCCGAAGGCAGCGAGAGGAGCGAGGGGAAGGGTTGGGCGCGTCGCGTGGACGCGTTGCTCAACCTCTCCGTGCACCCGTTGCGGGTGGCCTTCCGCACGCTACGCCGGCAGATGGCCTTCGCGTTGATCGTGCTTTCGACCCTGCTCACCAAATTCGCGCGGGCGCGCGAGGTGGTGCATCCGCTGATCTGGTCGCAGATCCGGCATGCGGGACTGAGGTTGCTTCCCGTGATCGGGCTGTTGTCGCTGGTGACGGGCTTCGTGGTGGTGGGTCAGTCGGTGGCCTTGCTGCGGCAATTGGGCGTGCAGGACGTGCTGGGCACGGTGCTGGTGATGGTGTTGTTCCGCGAACTGGCGCCGCTGGTGGCGGCCCTGCTGGTGCTGCTGCGCGTAGGGACGGCGACCGTCGTGGAACTGGCCACCATGCGGGCGACGGGTGAGGTGGAAGCCCTCGAGGCCCTGAGCATGGATCCCATCCACTACCTCGTCCTGCCGCGCGTGCTGGGTTTGGCGGTGTCGGTGTTTTGCCTCACCGTGTACTTCCTGATCGGCGCGATCCTGAGCGGTTACCTGTTCTGCTTCCTGCAGCAGTTGCCGCTGGGATTCGTCGATTATCTGGATCAGCTGGCCCGCGCGCTGACCTGGCTGGATTTCCTGCTGCTGATGCTCAAGAGCGCGATGTTCGGGGCGGCGGTGGCGGTGATCACCTGCTACCAGGGCCTGTCGCGTCCGCTGCGCCTCGAGCAGGTGCCGGAGGCCACCACGCGGGCGGTGACGCAGTGTCTCGTGGTCTGCCTGGTGTTGGATGTTTCCTTCCTGGGACTCTATTTCCTGGCCTGATCCCCGCGTGAGCTCTCCTCCCTCAACGTCTGACGCAGTGATCGAGCTGGACGCGGTGGATGTCCCGGCGCCCTGGGATCCTGAGAACGTATTGATTCCCGCGGTGCAATGGCGCGTGGAGACCGGCGATCGCTGGTTGGTGGCCGGCGGGCCGGGGTCGGGAAAATCGAGTTTGCTGGCGGTTGCGGCCGGGTTGGTGCGTCCGCTGCGGGGACGACATCGCGTGTTTGGGCGCGAGCTGCCCTCGTTGACGGAGGCAGAGCAGACGCGGGAACGGCTGCGGCTGGGCGTGGTGTTCGGTGGCGGCGGGCGTCTCTTCTCCCAGTGGACGCTGGTGGAGAACCTGGTGATGCCGGTGGCCTACCATGCGACTTCGGAGGAGGAGGTGGACGAGAGCTGGATACGGGCGTTGCTCGATGAGTTCGAGTTGGGCCCCTGGGCGCAGCGGATGCCGCGCGAACTGCCGCGGCGCGTGGCGCAGCGGGCCGCCCTGGCGCGGGCGCTGGCGTTGCGTCCGGAGGCCTTGCTGCTCGACGATCCGGTGCTCGGACTGCCGGCGAGCGAGGTGCTGGAATGGGTGGAGTATGTGGCGTCCGGCGCGCGGCGCTGGGGAGTGCGCACCTGGGTGATCGCGGTCTCGGATCCGGAGCCGTGGCGTCGCGTGGCGTCGAAGTTCGCCCTGGTGGAGCCGAAGTCCTGGCGTGTTGTGGACGGTCTAAACGAGCTGGAGGGACTATTGCGTCCCGCCACGAGTGGTTGATGCTTGGGCCATGGCACTGCAGGACCTGACCCCCCAATTGCGCACGCGAATGAGCCGCGTCGAGCGCGTGGTGGGCATGTTTGTCTTCCTGGCGGCGCTGCTGATGCTGGTGGCCTTTGGTTACTACCTCTACCAGACCGGCACCAACCGCGGTTGGTTCATCAACAAGGTCCCTTACTACTGCTACGCCGCCGACGCCACCGGGATCAAGGTCGGGGATCCCGTGCGCATGCTGGGGCGCGAGGTGGGCCGGATTGTGAAGGTGGACGGGTGCCCCTCCGACTCCTGGTTCGTGGACAACAACTACAACGTCTTCATCAAGTTCGAGGTCTGGGAGCCCTACTTCGGGTACATCTGGACCGATTCCAAGGTGAAGCTGTTGCCCTCGGATTTCTTTGGGACCCGGACCCTGGAGGTGACGCGCGGCAAGGATGGCGCGTACGTCACGGTGGTCTACGCCGTAGGCAAGTTCAGCGAGGCCAAGGTGATCCATGACAAGTTTCCGAAGAACGGGGATCCCACCAATCATGTCCTCCTCAGCAAGGTGGCGAATGGAGTCTGGCTGGACTGCGAGGAAGCCCCGTCGATGGCAACGCGGGTGGATCAGTTGGTCGGCGAGTTCACGCGCCAACTGCCTTTGGTCATGACGCAGGTGGTCGAGACACTGAGCGTGGCCACCACCACCACTTCCAATGCCAATCTCGCGATCCAGGGATTGCAGCCCTCCATCGCCCAATTGGCCACCTTGAGCGTGCGTCTGAACCAGGAGCAGGGGGCGGTCGGCCGGCTTCTGCTGACCACCAACCTCGAGCAACAGGTGTCCGTCACGCTGGGGAGCATGGACGCCACGCTGACCAATACGACCGCCCTGATTCGAGCCAGCGAGCAGCAATTGCAGGATCTGACGCGCCGCATCGCCCTCACCCTGGATAACGTCGCGCTGGTCACCAGCAACCTGAGTTCCCAGGTGAACGCCAACAGCCTCATGCTTGGCGAGGTGTCGTCGCTGGTGGTCAACGCGGACGACATGGTGCAGGGACTGAAACGGCATTGGCTGCTGCGGGGAGCGTTCGCCGGCGCCACCAACCCGCCCATCCAAACGAAGGTGGAACCCCGACTCGACCTCTCGCCACGCTGAGCTCCCCATGCGACACGCTGCCGACATCCCTTCCTCGCGCGACGGCTTTCGTCCTGGGCGGATGGCCTTGCTAAGTCTCGCATGGGCCTTGGCGACCTGGTTCCCCTCGGGTTGCACGTCGACGCCTGCGCCGCACGTTCCCGAGGCGGTGCAGGAGAGCCGGCGTCTGGCCGAACAGGCGGGACGTCTGCAAACCGCCGGACAGTGGAAAGCCGGGGCGCAGTGGTGGGCGCGGGCGGCGCAGGAGTTCCAGTTGCTCAACCAATCCTCCAACGTGGCCCTGGCCTGGCACAACGAAGCGCTGTGCCGCGCGGAGTTGGAGGAAATCCCGGTCGCGCATCGGTTGCTCACCCAGGCCCTGGCGTTGAACCGCAATGCCGGCCGCACCGAGGAGGCGTGGCGTCAGGAAGTGGCGTTGCTGCAGTGGACCGATCCAGCTCAGGATGCGGGACGCTTGGAGGAACTGGGATCAAGGGTGGCGCGGGGGGAACGCCCGGTTTCTCCGCACTTGGGGGTGGTGCTGGATTACGAACTCGCCCGCGCCCGATTCCGGCGCGGCGACGCGGCGGCAGCGTGGGCGGGCCTGGCGGGACTTGAGGAACGTTTCCGCGTGCTCGGGGATTCTTCCGGGGCGGCGACCGCCACGGTCCTCCGAGCTCGGGTGTCGGAGGCGGTCGGGGACCACGCCGCCGCGGTGGCAGCCTGGCGTTCCGCGCTCCAGGCCTTTGAGGTGCTGGCCTTGCCACGCGGTATTGCGGTGTCGCTGGCGGGTCTCGGGATCGCCTTGGGACGGGACCCGGCCTCCGGCGAGGAATCGCGCCGTCTTCTGGAGCGGGCCGAGGCCAACTACCGTGCGCTGGGCTTGAACCCGGCGGCGGACGCGGTGGCGGCGACGAGGAAACCGTAGACTGTGCGGACCCGAGGCCGTCGGGTTGACGGGGCCGGGTCAGGAATCGCCTCTGGGACGGTGGCTTGGGGGAGGAAGGAATCCGGGGCCAGGGCCGAGGGCGGCGGAGGGGGAAAAGGCAAAGGGCGACCAACTCACGATGGCCGCCCTCTACCGAACAACCCAAACAACACTGAGCAGTCTGTCATCAATCATACCCGTGGAGCGGGCAGCGAATCCCGCCCCACGGGCGAACCCAAACAACTCCGAAGTTTCAGACTCCGGGTCCGCGGAGATGTTCAAAGATTCTTTGGGTCGGTTGGACCGCGGGGATTTGCATGGGATTTGGCCTCGCGGGAGAGGAGGCTGGGGGGGTGCGCATCACGGATCTCAATCCCGCCCACGACGTGGGGGCGAGCAGTTGGTACGTCGAGTTCGAAGGCCACCGGTTGTTGATGGATGCCGGCGTGCACCCCAAGCGCGAAGGGCGTGAGTCCCTGCCGTTGTTCGAGCGCATCCAGTCGGACGAACTCGACGCCATCGCCATCACCCACTGCCATCACGATCACGTGGGAGGGCTACCGGTGGCGGTGCGGCGGTTCCCGAAGGCGCACGTCTTGATGACCGAGTTGAGCTATTTCCTGGTCGACCGGGTGCTCCACAACTCGGTGAATGTCATGGTTCGACAACGAGACGAGCTGGGAATCCAGGAGTACCCGCTGTTCACCCACACCGAGGTGGACGAGATCGAGGCGATCTTCCAGGCGTTCCGATATCAGCGCGAAGTGGAGTGGGCGTCTTTCGGGAAGCTACGCGCGGGGCATCGTTCGCCCACCGTCGAGTTTTTGGACGCCGGGCATGCGCTGGGGTCGGCGGGACTCATGGTGCGCGGGGAGCACGAGACCTTGTTCTACACGGGAGACGTTTCGTTCCGGGACCAGACGATTCTCAAAGGCGCACGTTTCGAGGATGTCCAGGCGGACGTGTTGGTGATGGAAACCACGCGCGGCGCGCGTGGGGTGGAGCCCGGATTTACGCGGGAAGCGGAGATCGAGCGATTGGCCGAGGCGATCCGCGAGGTTCAAGCGCGGAAGGGGGCGGTGTTGATCCCGGTGTTTGCGCTTGGCCGGACCCAGGAGATCCTGGCGCTGCTGGCGTTGCTGATGAACAGCGGGCGGTTGCCTCGACAGTCGGTCTATATCGGCGGTCTCGGCCGGGTGTTCACCGAGATCTACGACATCCAGGCGCACCGCACGCATCGGCATCACAGCAACCTGGCACTCACCGAGGCCTTGGACCTCCAGGTGCTGGATCGCCGGCAGTTGGAAGGCATCAAGCTCGGGGGCGGGCGCCTGTTTGTCATGACCTCGGGCATGATGAACCGCAACACGGCTGCGTATGAGCTTGGGTTGCGCATGATCGAGGACGAACGACACGGTATCTTCTTCGTCGGGTATGCGGATCCGGCGACACCGGCGGGCAAGCTGCGAGCCGCCGCGCATGGCGGCACGGTGGAATTCGGCGGACAGGACCGCGTGCTCACGCGGAAGTGCGATTTACGGGAGTTCGACCTGACCGCGCATGCCAACCGGGACGAGCTGTTGGATCTCGTGGGGCGCGTGTCGCCCAAGACGGTGATTTTGGGACACGGCGAGGAGGACGCCCGTGCCTGGTTCCGTGAGGCGATTCGTGCCCGATATCCGCGGGTGCGCGTGGCGGATTCGGGACCGGGCGAGACGGTGGAGGCGTGAGGGTGGGAGGTTAGTCCGAGCGGCCGATGTCTTGAGCCTGTTCGAAGGTGAAGACGTATTTCTTTCGCGGAATCCAGCGCACCGAACTGTCGCAGAAGACGGCGTTGGCGCCATCGGCGCCATGGTTGTCCCAGGGATCGGGGTAGTCGTTGACGCCGCGCTGTTTGAAGCCGCCGTCCTCGCGGTAGACGGCGCCGTCATCGCCGTCGACGAAGAGCCAGATGTTGGCGGGACCCGGGGAGGTGCCCTTGAGGCCGAAGGTGGTGTACTGGTGGGTGTAGCTATTGACGCTGTTCTGCGTCTTCTTGACCGATCTGGGGTGGTTGGGGTCCGAGGTGACTGCGCCCATGTACCCGTAGATTTCGTAGGAGTAACCGGCGGTATCGCGATTGCGTGCGAAATCGCTGAGATCAATCAGCACGGTGCGGGTGCTGACACGGGTCGAGAGGGTGAGGGTGTTGGTGCGGATGTAGTTTCGCGTGCTGGGGCAGACCAGGGATTGGTAGGAGGGGAGGTACTGGGGGTAGATCCAGTTGACGTCGTCATCGAGGTAGTTCGTGACGCCGGTAAAGGCGCCGTCCTTCTGGTCTTCCGAGTACATGAAGCAGGCCAACCCGACCTGCTTGAGGTTGTTGATGCAGGCGACGCGTTTGGCGCGTTCCTTGGCTTTGGAGAGGGCGGGAAGGAGCATGCCGGCGAGGATGGCGATGATGGCAATCACGACCAGCAGCTCGATGAGCGTGAACGCGGCGGCGGGGCGGCGGGACTTCATGGGGCGGAATCCGTTCCTGGGGTGCGCGGCGGGCGGGAGCCCGCGGAGCCGCCGTTAGAAGTGGTCGCGCCGCGTTTCCTGTCAACGCTCGAAACAAAAAGAGCCGGACCTGA
>JADLFD010000401.1 GCA_020845805.1 Verrucomicrobiales bacterium
CCGGGACGCCGAAAACGCACTCCAGAATTCCCTGCGGCTCCTCCAGTCGGTGGTGGATAACGCACCCACCCGCTTCTTCTGGAAAGACGCCGAACTGCGCTACCTGGGCTGCAACTCGCTCTTCGCCCGCGACGCAGGTTGCTCCAGCCCGCATGAGGTGATCGGGAAGACGGACTTCGACCTGGCCTGGAAGAATCAGGCGGAACTCTACCGATCCGACGACCAAACCGTGATCGAGACCGGCGCGATCAAACTCGGATACGAGGAGCCTCAGACCACGCCCGACGGCAAACAGATCTGGTTGCGCACGTCCAAGGTGCCGCTCCACGACGATGCCGGAAAGATCGTCGGCGTGCTCGGCATCTACGAGGACATCACCGAACGCAAACACCTCGAAGCCCAGTTCCGACAGGCCCAGAAACTCGAGGCCATCGGCAAACTCGCCGGCGGCGTGGCGCACGATTTCAACAACATCCTCGCCGCGATGATGATGCATCTCGGTCTGCTGCGCATGAACACCGGGCTCGACGAGGAGACCGTGCAGGGACTCAGCGAACTGGAGGCACACGCGCGTCGCGCCGCCAGCCTCACCAGCCAGTTGCTCATGTTCGGACGTCGCTCGGTCCTCCACATCAAGCCCCTGGACGTCAACGAGGTCATCGGAAACCTCCTGCGCATGCTGCACCGCCTCATCGGGGAACAGGTCGAACTGCGGTTCGACGGGGGGGACGCACTCCCGCCGGTGGAAGCCGATGCAGGCATGTTGGAACAAATCCTGGTCAACCTGGTGGTCAACGCCCGCGATGCCATGCCCAGGGGCGGACGGATCCTCATCCAGACCTCCCAGGTCACCTTCGACCCGGACGTCGTGCTGGCGAATGAATCCCGTCGACCGGGCACTTTTGTCAGAGTGTCGGTCTCCGACACCGGATGCGGCATGGCCCCGGAGATCGTGAAGCATATCTTCGAACCCTTCTTCACCACCAAGGACGTGGGCAAAGGAACCGGGCTCGGACTCGCCACGGTGCATGGCATCGCCGCCCAGCACCACGGCTGGGTCGAGGTTGAGAGCACCGTCGGCCAAGGAACCACGTTCCAACTCCACTTCCCCGCGCGCACCCAGCCCACCAGCGCCACGAACGGGTCCACGGTGGAACCACCTCTCGCGCGTGGCGGTGGCGAGACGATCCTGCTGGTGGAAGACGATGCACGACTGCGCGACCTGGCCGCACGCACCCTGCGCGCCCTCGGTTACCAGATCCTCGAAGCGTCCACCGGCATCGAAGCCATCCAGGTCTGGAACGCCCACCCCCAACGCGTGAATCTCCTCCTCACCGATATGGTGATGCCCGAAGGGATGTCCGGATTGGAACTGGCCGAGCGTCTCCGGGAACAACGCCCCGGCCTCCGGGTCATCATCTCCAGCGGCTATAGCGCCGAGATCGTGCAGGCCGGCGTCCCCACCAAGGCCGGCATCGTCTACCTGCCCAAACCTTACGCCACCTCGACGCTGGCCGACGCCGTCCGCCGCTGTCTCGAACTGGCACGCCCCGGAGGAGTGCCCGACCCGCTCAGCCCGCGGACCGACCCAGGATCCGCCGCAACCGCGCATCCACGATCGACTGCCAGCGACGATACCCCTCGTCGTTGAGATGAAGGCGGTCCGATACGAAGAACCCGGGGTCCGGCCGTCCATCCCCCGCCAACAGCGGCGTCACGCTGTCGAGATAGTGCACCCGACGGTGCCAGCGTGCGAAGCGGCGCACGCGACTGTTGGCATCGTCCTGCACGGCGCGGAACTTCTCACGCGAGGGGCTCGCCTTGACCGCGACGAACACCACGTGCGTCTGGGGCATCGTCTCGCGCACCCGGCGCACGAGGGCTTCAAAGTCCTGGGCCACCACCTCCGCGCTCTCGCCCTGCGCGATATCGTTGTCCCCGCCGTAGATCAACAGCACGGCCGGGTGGTGCGGTAGCACCACGCGATCGAAGTACTGAACCAGGTCGCTCAACTGGCATCCCCCGAACCCCCGGTTCAGGACCCGGATCCCGGGGAACGCAGTGGGCAGCTGTTTCCAGAGGCGAAAGCTGCTGCTCCCGTAAAACAGGGCGTCGACTTTCCCCACCCCATCACGCCGGTCCGCCTCCTCGAACTGGCGAATGTCCGGCTCCCAATCCGCGCTCCGGACCGGCACGCCGAACCCGACACCCAGAATCAGGCCCAACCAGGCCACCCAGTGCCGGCCACGAACCCTGAAAACACGCGAGAGCATGGGGTTCCCTACCAAACCGCCGCCGGCACGGCCAGATCGCCGCCGCGTTTTTGTTTCGACGCGGCATGGGATTCCACGCCCGAATAGGCGCGTGGTTCCGCTGCCACCAGGAGAGCTCACGGCCTGGGTCCGCTCCGCGCTCGCGGAGGACCTGGGCTCAGGGGACGTCACCACCGACGCGGTCATCCCGGCGTCCGCCCGGTGGTCCGCGCGCATGGTGGCACGCGAACCGATGGTGTTGGCCGGTCTGGAGCTGGCCCTGGCCGCCTTCCGCGAGTTGGACCCAGCCATGGTCTTTCGAGACGTCCTCGCGGACGGACAGGCGGTCGAGGCCCGCGCCACGCTCGCCGTGGTGGAGGGCAGCGCGCGCGCCCTGCTCAGTGCCGAACGCGTGGCCTTGAACATGGTGCAACGCCTCTCGGGCATCGCCACCCAGACCGCCCGTTACGTCAAGGCGCTGCACGGCACCCGCACCCGCATCCTGGATACGCGCAAAACCACGCCGGGATGGCGCCGCCTGGAGAAGTACGCCGTCGCCTGCGGCGGCGGCACCAACCACCGCCAGGGCCTCGATGACCTCGTGCTCATCAAGGACAACCACCGCGCCGCGCTGCGCGAAGCCCTCCCCAATCCCATCGCCGCCGCCGTCGCGCGCGCACGCGCCTGCCACCACCACCTGCGTATCGAGGTCGAGGCCGACACGTTGGAACAGGTGCGCCAGGCGCTGGATGCCGGTGCGGACATCATCCTCCTCGACAACATGGGCCTCGATGACCTGCGCACCGCCGCGGCGTGGTGCCACGGGCGCGCACTCACCGAGGCCAGCGGCGGAGTGACCCTCGAACGCCTGCCCGCCATCGCCGCCACCGGCGTCGATTTCATCTCCTCCGGCGCCCTCACGCACGCCGCGCGCTGGGTGGATATCGGCCTCGACTTCGACCCGTGACCCTCGACGCCGCCATCCTCACGTCCCTGCGCGCCGCCCCCTGGATCTCGGGCGCCGACCTCTCCATCCGCCTCGGCGTCACGCGCGCCGCCATCTGGGCGCGCATCGAGGAACTCCGCCGTACCGGCTACCAGATCGAGGCCAGCCCGCACAGCGGCTACCGTCTGCTGGCCTGCCCCGACTGCATCCACGCCGACGACCTCCACTCGCGTCTCGGCGCGGTGCGGGTGATCGGCCGGGACATCCGCGTCTTCCAGGAGACGACCTCCACCTCCGATGTGCTGGAGCGCCTCGCGCGCGATGGCGTGCCGGAAGGCATGGTGGTCTTCGCGGAAACCCAGACCCGCGGTCGAGGCCGGCTGGGTCGCACGTGGATCTCCCCTTCCGGCCGGGGCCTGTGGTTCTCCGTCCTGCTGCGTCCCCAGTTGCGTCCCCAGGCGGTGACGCGCATGACGGTCGCCGCCGCCGTGGCCCTGTCGCGCGCCATTCGCTCGGAACTGCCGTTGCGCCCCGAGATCAAATGGCCCAACGACCTCATGATCCACGGTCAGAAGATTGCCGGGGTCCTGACCGAGATGAGCGCGGAACTCGACTCGGTGCGCCATGTAGGGTTGGGAATCGGAGTCAACGTCAACCAGGCTGAGAACGAGTTCCCCCCGGAACTTCGCGAAGCCGCCACGTCCTTGCGCCTGGCCCTGGGACGCACCGTGGACCGCGCAGCGCTCGCCTCGGCCATGCTGCGGGAACTGGACACGGTCTACACCGAGGTCGTCGAAGGCCGCTTCCCCGCCATCTGCTCCGAGTGGTCCGAGGAATGCACCACCCTCGGCCGTATGGTGTCCGTCGGCACCGGTCCGAGAACCATCACCGGTCGCGCGGAGGCGCTGGACGAGGAGGGTGCCCTGCTGGTGCGCACCGACCACGGACGGCTCGAACGCGTCATCGGCGGCGACGTCACCCTGCAGAAGGAGTGACGAGCGACGTTGCCCCCGGCATGCCCAGTCCCACTCCCAAACCCAAACCCGGCCGCCTGCTGCTGCTCGACATCGGCAACACGCACTGCCACGTCGGCGTGGCGACGCCCCACCGACTGCTGAAGCACGCCGACGTCCCGACTCGCGATCTCCTCGAAGGCCCTGGCGGGGGCAGCCTGGAACGCTGGACGCACACGCCCGGCGTCGCCCAGGCGGTGATCTGCAGCGTGGTGCCCGCCGCCACCATTCAGGCGCGCACCCTGCTGCAGCATCGCCTGGGTCGGGATCCGCTGGTCCTCACCTCCGACACCCTGCGCGGCGTCGGACTCGAATACCCCAAACCCGCGAGCATCGGTCCCGACCGCCTCGCCAACGCCATCGCGGCCCGGGCCATGTTCGAGGTGCCCTGTGTGGTGGTGGATTTCGGCACCGCGGTGACCTTCGACATCGTGGACCGGCGCGGCTGCTACGTGGGCGGCATCATCGCGCCGGGCCTCGCGGCCATGACCGACTATCTCCACGAGAAAACCGCGCTGCTGCCGCGCATCCGCATCCGAAGCGTCCAGACGCACATCGGCCGGAGCACCGAGGAAGCCATGTTGATCGGTGCCGTTCATGGCTACCGCGGCCTGGTCCGCGAACTGATCCGCGGCCTGCGCCGCCAACTGCGTTCCCCCCGGCTGCCGGTGGTGGCCACCGGCGGCTACGCGCGACTGCTGGCCCGCGGGCTGCCCGAGATCACGTGCGTGCGTCCGAATCTGACGCTGGAGGGACTTCGGCTGCTTTGGGGGCATCACCAGGAAGCATGACCTTATGCCGGGCCGAGTCCGCGTTTCGGCGGAAGAGCACCACCACATGCCCCACCCGCTGCACCACGTGGCTCGACGTGCGGGTGGCCAGTTCGGGGGCGAGTTCCTTCTTCTGCTCCTTGAGCGCGTCAAACTTCACTTTGATCAGCTCGTGATCCGTCAACGCCTGGTCGACCGTCGCCACCACCGCGTCGGTAAGCCCGCCCTTACCCACATGCACCACGGGTTTGAGGATCTGCCCCAGGGCTTTGAGCCGCCGCAGATGGGGTCCAGGAAGACGTGTGTCACTCATCCGGGACCCAGCCTACGCGAAGGCGCCCGGGGATGCCGAGCCCGATGCGGCCGGCCCTCCGCGTTGCCCGCGTTCCCAACCTTCCCCATCCTCGGCGCGGCCTGATGGACCCCGCCCCTCACATCCCCCCGGCCGCGCCTGTCCTTCCCCTGCCTCCGGCGGCGGTCGAGTTCGTGCGCCATCCGCGTGCGCGGCGCTACATTCTGCGCCTCACGCGCGACGGAGGGGTTCGGGTCACCATCCCGCGCGGCGGCAATGAAACCTTCGCCCGCGGCTTCGCCACGCGACATGCGGCCTGGATCGAACACCAGCGCGCGCGCTGGCTGCTGCGACACTCGACCCGTGCCCCCTGGATGCCCGGCACCCCGGTCTGGTTCCGCGGCGAGCCCACTCCGCTGGTCGAGCAGGGCGGGAACCTGGCCCTCAGCGACCTGACCTTCCCCCGCCCCGCCGAAGGCGCCGACTGGCGCCGTCACGTGGAATCCGTCCTTCGCTGGCATGCGACGCGCGAACTCCCGCCGCTCGTCCTCGCCGCGGCGTCGCGCTTCGGTGTGGCGGTGACCCGCATCCAGGTGCGCGCCCAACGCTCGCGCTGGGGCTCTTGTTCGCGTCGCGGCACGATCTCCCTCAACTGGCGCCTAATCCAACTTCCCCTCGCCGTGCGCGACTACCTGATCGTTCACGAACTGGCGCATCGCCGGGAGATGAATCATTCCGACCGCTTCTGGCGCGTGGTCGAAGAGTGGGACCCAGCCTGGCGGGAGGCGGAGCGTTGGCTGCGCCGACACGGACGCACAGTCCTGGCCTGAGATCCATCAACACCGCAGGACCGCGCACCACGCTAACGGACGACCCGCAAGTACCGCTGCTGCGCCGGAGCCCAGGGCAACTCCACCACCTCTTCCTCCCCGAGCACGCGCACCGGCACCCAGTCGAACCAAGTGCGCAGATCGGACGAGGCCTGCACACTGTGCAACCCAGGGATGCTGCGGATTCGCAGGCGAAACACTCCGTTCTCTCCGCGTTGCAGCGATATGCTCAAGGGTTCGGCTGCGTTCTTCGCCTCCAGATCATTCACCAGGGCCGGCCAATACGTGGGCAGGCGGTCCCAGGGATTCGGCAACGCGTCGTCGGTGAAGTACACCCACCCCGCCCGGCGCGTTCGGGCCAGGCCAAGATAGGTCGGGAAGTTGGCCGCAGGCACCTGGTAGCCCAGATGCGCAAAGGAAGAGGTCGGATGCTGGCTGGTCCAGAGATCTCGCTGATAGGTGAGATAGCCCACGCGGTTCTCAAACACCACCAGCAGGTCCGCCGATGGCCCGGTCAGATAGGCCTCGCGTGTGTTGATCCCCGGATTCCCCACCACCAGCCACTCGGGATGCTCGGTTTTGAGATCGTGATACAGGGTCTGGTAGTAGGTGAGATTCGTCGACGCAGTGTCATTCGTCATCTCATCCACGAAGATGCCGTCCAGGGAATAGAACTCCCCCCACCGCAACGCATCCGCGCGCACCTGTTCCAGCGGGCGTTTGCCGTACGTGGAATGGACGTACCCCACGACCCGTCCGCCGCGATCGCGCACCTGCTGGAGCACCGTGGCCACCGCCTGCTGCCGTTCCGTTCCGGGTCCGTTGAACACATTGGCAATCGCAATGAGCGGCACGCGATCCGCCGCATTCGCCAGGGCCTGCCAGTCGGCGCTCTGATCCGGGGCAAAGTAGGCCGGCACCAGGGCGCCGGTCCATGCCGCCCGCGCCGACAGCGTTGCCAGGGCGCAGACGGCATACCACCCCAGCACTCGAACCCACCCCCAACGGAACTGGAAAGCGCTCATGTGTTCGATCTCCGGCCGCGAGTCAGTTCCTCCGACCCGACTCGCATTTCCACCTTGTCCCGCATCGTGCCCGGGCCAGGGCGGCGATAGAAGTCCGGAAACCGATCCTCGCCACCACGACCGTTCCCCAGCGCGCCCGGCCTTCCGTTGCATTGCGTCGCGAGAGCCGAGTCGGCAAAATCCCCGCCATGCATCTCCGCGCCACACTGGCCTGCCTTGCCGTGCTCGTCTCCCCCTGGTGCCCCGCGGCCCGGGCGGCCGAGAATCCGGCCCCCACCAAGATCGTGCTCATCGCCGGCTCGGTCAGCCATGGCGCCGGAGAACATGAATTCAAGGCCGGCTGCTCCTTGCTCGCGTCCAAGCTGAACACCCTCCCGGGCCTCCGCGCCGACGTTCACTTCAACGGCTGGCCCACCGAAGCCTCGGCCTTCGACGGCGCCTCCGCGGTCTTCATCTATTGCGACGGCGGCGACGGCCATCCGGCCATCCGCCCTGAACGGCTCAAGATCCTCGCCGACCTCATGGCGAAGGGCGTCGGCCTGGGCACGTGCCATTACGGAGTCGAGGTGCCCAAAGGGGATCCGGGTGACGCCTGGCTGCGCTGGACCGGGGGCTATTTCGAAACGTTCTGGAGCGTCAATCCTCATTGGGATGCCGACATCCTGAAGCTCCCCGAGCACCCCATCACGCGCGGGGTGAAGCCGTTCAAGATCCGCGATGAGTGGTACTACCACATGCGCTTTCCCGAAGGCATGAAAGGGGTCACGCCCCTCCTCAGCGCACTGCCGCCGAAGGAGACCTTGGAACGCCCCAACGGCCCGCACAGCGGCAATCCGCACGTCCGCGCGGCCGTCGAGCGCGGCGAGGCCCAGCATCTGATGTGGTGCACGGAGCGTCCCGACGGTGGACGCGGTTTTGGCTTCACCGGCGGGCACTTCCACCGGAACTGGGCCCAGGACGACTTCCGCAAGGTGGTGCTCAACGGCCTGCTCTGGATCGCCAAACGCGAGGTTCCAGCCGGCGGCGTGGTCTCCACGGTTTCGGCGGACGAATTGAAGCTGAACCTCGACGCCAAGCCCGCGCGTTGATCGAGAGCCCGCCGCCCGCGCGGGGACTCCCCGCCCCGGCGGCCTCAGCCCCGGCCCCCGGTCTGCGGCCCACGCGGCGCCGCACCGACGGTCCCTGTCTCTAGTCCTCGCCGGCGAAGCTGGCCAGCAGCTCGCCCGGCGTCCCGATCGCCGTCCCCATCTTGCCCACCACCACGCCGGCTGCGTGATTCGAGAAGATCGCCGCTTCCAACGGCGAAGCGCCCGCAGCGATGGCCAGGGTGAAGGTCGCGATCACCGTGTCGCCAGCCCCCGAGACGTCGAAGACCTCGCGGGCCACGGTCGGAATATGGACCGCTTTATGCCGGCGTTGGCAGAGCAACATGCCGTTGGAACCCAGCGTGATCAGCAGCACCGCCGGACCGAGCGTGCGCAGCAGGTGATCCGCCACTTCCAACAACGGGCCGTCCTGCATCGGGTCCTCGCACCCCGGCACTTCGTCGCGGCCCGCCAATTCGAAAGCCTCCTTACGGTTGGGGGTCACGAGTGAGAGCCCTTTCAACTCCAGCGGGTTCGCCGGCTTGGGATCCGCGCTCAGCCAGACCCCGCGGCCGCGGGCCTCGCGCTTGAGCGCCTCCAACAGAGGCTGGGTGACCACCCCCTTCGCGTAGTCCCCAATCAGGACCGCATCCGCGCGGGCCATCGCGGCGACGACCGAGGCCTGTAGACGCGCGGCATCCCTCGACGACAACTCGCCACGGTGCTCACGATCGATGCGCACCACGTGCTGATGATGCGCGATCACCCGGGTCTTCAGTCCGGTCGGGCGATCCCGCACCACGACCAATCCGGTGCAATCCACGCCGTCCCCAGCCAGTCCTTCACGCAACTGGTCGGCCGCCACGTCGCGCCCCACGGCACCAAACAAGGTGGCGCTGGCACCCAGGGAGGTCAGGTTGCGTGCCACATTCGCGGCGCCTCCGGGCATGAAGCTCTCCCGCTGAAATTCCACGATGGGCACCGGCGCCTCCGGGGAGATGCGCCGCACCGCCCCCCACACGAACTGATCCAGCATCACGTCCCCCAACACCACCAATCGCGCCTCGCCCGCTGCGCGGATTAGTTCTCGGACTCTTTGGATCGACAAGTTCGACATGCTTTCTCCCCTCCTCCCGGGAACGCTCGAACGCGCTTCGCGCACGCCCTCATCCCAGAAAACCGGTCAACGGACTCGTCGCGCTGGCCTCCACACGCGGCGACGCCGCGCCCGCCTCATACGCCAGACGACCCGCCTCCACTCCCAGTGCAAACGCGCGCGCCATGACCTCCGGATCCGACGCCACCGCAATCGCGGTGTTGACCAGGACAGCGTCGGCCCCCAACTCCATCGCCTCCGCGGCATGACTCGGCGCACCCAATCCAGCATCCACCACCACCGGCACCGTGGCCTGCTCGATGATGATGCGGATCTGGTCACGCGTCAGGAGGCCTCGGTTGGTCCCGATCGGCGCTCCCAGGGGCATGACTGTGGCCGTCCCCACCTCCTGCAACCGCTTCGCGATCACCGGATCGGCGTTGATATAGGGCAGCACCACGAATCCTTCTTTCACCAGCACCTCAGCCGCGGCCAGCGTCTCCACCGGATCCGGCAGCAGATAGCGGGGATCGGGATGGATCTCCAGTTTCACCCAGTTGGGCAGCCCCGCCGCGCGCGCCAACCGCGCCAGGCGCACCGCTTCCT
Organism: Verrucomicrobiales bacterium; assembly: GCA_020845805.1. Classification (GTDB taxonomy): domain Bacteria; phylum Verrucomicrobiota; class Verrucomicrobiia; order Limisphaerales; family CAIMTB01; genus CAIMTB01. The sequence goes on from JADLFD010000401.1 coordinate 9,916, forward strand.
CGGCGTTCATCGCCCCGCTGGTGTTCGGCAGGATCAGGTACTTCGCGGGATCGATGAACTCGAGAATGTTGGCGAACGGATCCTTGCGCCCGGACAAGTCGGCACGCCGCAACGCCACGGTGACCATGCCGCAGCCGCTCGCCTCCAACGCATCCCGCATCGCCTCCGGCGACGAAAACTTCCCCGTCCCCAGAATCAGACGGGACGGAAACTCACGGCCTGCGATCACCAGCTTCGACGACATGCGGGCAGCATGCTAGGTAGCCGCCGCCGCCAAGTCGAATCTGATCCCGCCCGACACCCTTCACGGCCTCTGCAACCGGTAGAAGCGGGTTCCCGACGGCGCCACGCTCACCACCCACTGCTCGCCCTCCGCCGCCGCCGCGTCCGACACGGCCTCCCATGTCCCTCCCAAAGCCGGGGTCGATTGCAGGACATAACCTTCCGCCGCGGCCGGCCAGGCCAACCGGACGCGTCCGTCGGCCGTACGAACCACCGAGAGCGTGACGTCCGTGACCTTCGGCTTGCAGCCCTCGAGCAGGTTGCGCCCGGCGTTGGCTCCACACGGACGGATCACTGCGTACCGCAGCCGGGTGATGAAGATCTTCCCGTTGGTCACAAACCGTGCCGCCGCCTGAGGACCCTGATTCACACCGGTGAACTTCATATCCGGGATCTCCCAGTAGGCGTCGCGCCACGTTCCCGTACCTTCGAGAACGATCGCCACGTTCCCCGGGGTGAACGCCAACCCCTCCGCTCCCAGCGACTCCGATTGATACACCTCGGGACGCAGCGTGCTCCCAGTCAGTTCCGGGTCGTCATAGTAGGTCAGGCAGATGGCCAGCCGGGCGGGATCCTGGGAAGTCGGCCCCAGCGCCTCCCCCGTGATGGCAAAATTGAGGAACTGATGCCCAAACCCCGGCGTGCCGGAATCCAAGGCCGCACGAACCGCCTGCCGCCGGTCGTTCTCTGGGCCCGCCAGGTCCACCACCATCTCCTGGTCGCCGCCGCTGCTGCCGACATCGAGTCCGTTGCGAATGTCCTTCCCCAGATCCAACTCGGCAAAACTCCCATACGCCTCGGTGCACACCGCCGGATCCTGGAAGCAGTCCGCCAAGGGATCCTGATTGGCCAGGGGATGCACGCCCGTGCGAATGACGGCCAGCTTGAAACTCGACACCGCCACCGCGCCGTTCTCGGAGATGAACCGCGGTCCCGCGGTATACGCCCCTGCATTCACGCCCTTGAGATTGAGCGCCGGTACGAACCATGACCGCCGGATCCACTGACCCGTGCCCTGCATCACGTGCCGCTTGGACGCCGGCACGAACGCGATGCCGCCCTGATCGTCCGTGGCATAAGCCTCCGGTCCGAAACGCACTTCCATCCCAGCGAACGCGGGATCGTCATAGAACTCCACACAGACCTTCACCGTCCGGGGATCGTTGCACGGCTTGCCCAGGAACGTGTCGGTGATGCCGAAATTGAGGAACGTCCCCACCGGCCGCACCGCGCGCCGCCGATCCTGGGCCGGCCCCACATTCGTCTCGAAAGTCACGGTCTGATCCTGGTCGTTCAACACCTCCACGTGCGACGCGGTCTGCGCGTTCACGTCCAATGTCACCAGGTTGCCGGCCGGTTCCGGATCGCAGATCGCGTCCACCGGGAAGAACTGATTGATGTCGTCCGGCGTCCCAAACGCACCTTCGGGACCAAACGCCACCGCGCGCACGATGAGATTGCGCACCCCCTCGAACCGGATCGTGCCCCCGTTCACACCCCCCTTGCCCGAGGCACCCTGACCGTTGGCCGGGATCGAGCCGATAAACCGCGTGCCATCCGCACGGAGTCCGTTCGGAATGCGGAACAGAATCCAGTTCCACTTCCGATTGCGCGCTTCCACCGGAACCTGGCCCCCGGAAGGAAACGCCAACTCCGGCAGCACTCCGGTCAGGAAGGTGAAATCGCGGGGCGCACCCTGCGCGTTGAACAGCGCGCCATCGCCATACGCCTGCACAAGGATGTCGAGGAACTCCACTTCCGCCCAGGCTTGGAACTCGTCATCGGCGACATTCAGGTAATTGCCCGTCACCTTCTTGGCCGGGAATCCGCCGATCGTGACGTCCTCGGTCACCTGATCGCCCCCGGAAAGTGGGTTCAAGGTGGGCGTCCACGTTCCGCTGGGCGCCTCCAACCCGCCATCGCCCACCACGAAATAATGGACCGTCTTCGCAGCATCCCGCGACGCAGGCCAGGCGGTCGGCGGGTAGGGTCCGGTCTGCGCACCAACCACCCATGACGTGCAAAACGCCGTCAGGATCGAGAGAAAGAGAATGCGTCTCGTCTTCATAAACCTCCGGGGGAACAAGAAGACCATGCGCCTCGCGACACCGTGGTGGCCACCAAAAACCTCGTGACAGCGCGAGGCGACGGCGCCATTGGGGTGCATGCGGATCCCGGCCCTCTTCACCTCCGACGGGAAGGCGGGGCTTCCCGCGGTGTGCCGCGCTGCATTCGCGCCTCCGGCTCGGGATACCCCACTCCCTCCTCGTCCCTCCCCGAACCCCCATCACCGATGGCACGAGGTGCCCCTCTTCCTGAGCCTCGTGCTGAGCCTCGTGACGTCCCACTCAGCCTTCCCGGCCTCGGCCGCCCGGTCCGCACCGCCGCCGTCCACCACCTCCTCCAACAAGGTCGGTTTCCATCCGCCGCTCGGGCCGTTTGTGCACTTGGATGACTCGGCCTTCGCCGGAGTCCCCTCCTACTCGGCACGGGACCGTCTGGTTCTGACCCCCTATTTCTACTGGTACGACAGCTTTTCAGGGGCCCATCTCCGAAACGCCGATGGCAGCGATGCGCTCACGGATCATCCGCCCTCGCTCACTGGATTCTCCTACCGCTCGAGCGCCTGGC
>JADLFD010000402.1 GCA_020845805.1 Verrucomicrobiales bacterium
ACCGCCGGCTCCGTGCTCAAGTGGCGATACATCCTCAACTGGGCCCTCGGCCGCACCACAGTCGCGCCCCCAGCCCGGCCATTTCATCGACCTATTGTGGTTCAGATCGATTCCTCGCGATCCCCGTTTCACGCGACGCGATAACCGCTTCCCTAGCCGCTCGACCCATCCGCCCCCGACCCTCCCGCTTCGTGACTCCGATTGGAATCATCTTCCTGTTGGTCAACGCCATCGCGCTGCTGGCGGTCCCACGCCGCTGGGCGCCGCTCCCCCTGCTGGTGGGCGTGTGCTACATGACCGCTGGGCAGCAATTCGCAATCGGATCCCTCACTTTCACCATCGCCCGAGCACTTGTGGTGGTCGGGATCTTTCGCGCGCTGATTCGCAGCGAAGGCCCCGTTGGCGGGTTCAGCAAACTTGATGGGATTCTTGTTGTCTGGGGTTTGTGGGGCATGTTCGCCTCCGTCTTCCACGAGTCCTTCTCGGAAACGGTGGTGGGTAACGGACGACTGGTCCTCAATACACTCGGCACCTACTTTCTGATTCGCTGCTTCATTCGGACTCCCGAGGACCTTCTCCACAATCTCAAATTGACCGGAATACTCCTCGCGCCGCTGGCGCTGGAAATGGTCCAGGAACAGCTCACCGGCCGAAATCTGTTCTCAGTATTCGGTGGAGTGCCAGAATTCTCCACTATTCGCGGCGACCGGCTCCGCGCCAACGGTCCTTTCGCACACGGAATTCTCGCGGGAACGGTCGGCGCGGTGTCACTGCCCCTGATGCTCCCCCTCTTGCGAGAGCACCGGCGTATCGCCCTCATCGGGATCAGCGCCTGTGTGGTGATGGTGCTCGCGAGTGTCTCCAGTGGACCGATCATGAGCCTGTTGTTCAGCCTGTTTGCACTGGTCCTCTGGCGGTTCCGTGGATTGATGAAGCTGATGAAGTGGGGGGCGGTGGCGATGTACATCGCCCTCGACCTCGTGATGAAGGCTCCGGCCTATTACATCATCGCCCGCATCGACCTCACCGGAAGCAGCACCGGCTGGCATCGCGCCGAACTGATCAAGCAAGCGATCGCGCACCTCCCGGAATGGTGGAAGGGCGGCACCGACTACACCCGCCACTGGATGCCCACCGGAGTCACCTGGAGTCCCGACCATTGCGACATCACCAATCATTACATTGGCTACGGCATGATCGGCGGCTTCCTCTTCATGGCCCTCTTCATCATCGCGATCTTCGTGGCCTTCAATTATGTCGGCGCCGTGGTGCGCGACTGGGAGGAGTTGAGTCCGGAGATCGCGCAGCTGGCCTGGTGCCTCGGCGCGTCCCTCTTTGCTCATACCGCATCCATGGTGTCGGTCTACTACTTCGATCAGTCGATCGCCTTCGTCTACATCTGCCTCGGGTTCATCGGGTCGTTGCGACTCGGCATGAATTCGGAGGAAATAGGGGCCCTCGCGGACTCGGAAGAGGCCTCGCCTTCCCACGCCATGACCTCCCCCCTGGCCCACGAGCATGGGATATAGTCTCCCGACGACCGGGGCCCCGCTCAACCCCACCCCACCCCGCCCGCGAAAGGCCGCCGCGGACGCCGCCGCCATCCGCTCCGTCAACTCCGAGCGCAACGACACGGTGGACGCGCTGCGATTGGTCGCGGCGTGCGCCATCATCTGGTTTCACCTCGACGACGCGCCCTACCGCCGTGTCGCCTACGCCGGGTTGGCCTTCTTCCTGATTGTCTCGGTCGTGTTCCATTTCAGGTCCGCACTCCGCGAACCATGGCCGGCCTATTGGAGCAAGCGCTGGAAGCGGTTGCTCCTCCCCTGGGCGGTGTGGTTCGTGATCTACGCCACCGCCAATCTCGCCTTCCACAAGCCGGTAATCCCGACCGAAGCCGGGCTGTTGGCGGGGGTCCTGGCCGGGCCCTGGATCGGACTCTGGTTCCTGCCGTTCGCCTTTCTCACCGGCCTGCTGATTTTCCCCATGGCGCGGTGCGTCGCGGGATCCGCCCGCCCGCAGGGATCGGGGTGGTGGCTTGGCGCCACCGCCTGCGCCGCGGCGACGATCCCGGTCGTTTCACTCCTTCGTGACGCGGTGATTCTCCCGGCACCTTGGGCGCAATGGCTCCAGGCGAGTCCCAGCCTTCCACTCGGACTGGCTCTCGGCCTCGCCCAGACTGCGGCCCCAGAGGTGAGACAAACCCGCATCCAGGTCGTCACCGGGGCGGCGCTTGTCGCCAGCGCCTTGGTGGCGCCGTTCGCGTTGGGAATGGCCCTGGCCTACTCGCTCGGAGTTCTGGCCACGTCGTTCGCCCTGCTGCGGCCGCGCAAACTGCCGGCCTGGGTCGGGACGGCCAGCGGGTTGTGCCTCGGGGTCTATCTGGTGCACGGATTGGTCATCTCGGCCTTGAAGCGCATCCCCGCCATCTCCAGTCACGTGCTGCCCTGGTTCGCGGGCACGGTGATCGTCTCGTTCGCTCTGATCTGGGTGCTCAGGCGGATACCCGGTGCCTCGAAAGCCCTTTGAACGACTTGTGCCCCTCTCCCCATCGATGATGTCTCCCCCAACTTCGCCGACCCCGTTGAACCTCGTGACGCCCACGTTCCGCCCCGTGATCTGATGGACCTCATGCAATCAGACGTCCATGACGCCACCGCCCGCCCGGACGTGGATACCAAACCTCGCCGACTGGAGGCCCGCGTCCACACCTCGGTCGAGGATCTCGAATCGCTGAGACCCTGGTGGACCGCGCACCAGACGCATCCCAACACCGACCTCGACTACTTCCTCCTGGTCTGCCGTCAGACGCCGCAACTCCTATCGCCGCTGGTGATCAGTCTTCGCGAAGGAGGGGATCTGGTGGCCCTGCTCGTGGGTCGCCTCGAGCGGCTGACCGTCAAACCGAGGATCGCCTACCTGCGGCTCCCCGGGGTCACCGTCAACCGCATCACCATCCTCCACGGCGGTCTGATCGGCGCCCTGGATGAGGCTGCCGCGGCACAGGCCCTCGGCTTCGCCCGATCCCTGCTCCAAACCCAGCGCGCGGACTCGGTGCTCTTCAATCTGGTTTCGCACGAGTCAACGCTTTGGCGGGTGGCTCAGCGAGGCACCGGGCACGCGGCGGGATTCGCCACCGCCCGCCCCATCGAACACTGGGTCATGAAACTCGAGGCGGAACCAGGATTCCTGGTTCGCCACATGAAGTCGAAGCATCGGTCCTGGTACAAACGCAAGCAACGGGAGGTGGTCACCGAGTTCGCGGAAATCACCTGGACCTGGCACGCGGCCGACATCGATGTCCCGGCGCTCTGCCAGGAAATGGAATCCGTGGCCGCACAAACCTACCAGCGCGGGCTGGGCGCCGGCTTCCGCGACGACGCAGTGCATCGCGCCCGGTTGGAGAAGTACGCCCGCGGAGGACACTTGAGGTGCATAACCCTCCGCCTCAACGGCCAACCCTCGGGCTTCTGGTACGGCACCGTCTATGGGGATGCCTTCCACTCCATGGCCACCGGTTACCTGCCAGCCCTCGCCAAACTCGAGATCGGCACCCAGATGTTCATGGCTCTGGTGGACCACCTGGTGCAGGAGAAGGTCACCTGCTTTGACTTCGGACTCGGGGATGCCCACTACAAGCAACGTTTC
>JADLFD010000403.1 GCA_020845805.1 Verrucomicrobiales bacterium
CTCCCGCTCACCCCGTCCGCCAACGCCATCAGCGCGGACTCACGTCCGCGGCTACTCCTCCGTCCCGTTCCGTAGCCGCCGTCGTGAGACGGCGCTCGACCGCTTCGGCACTTTCCATTCGCCAACGCCATCCAGCGCGGACTTCACGTCCGCGGCTACTCCTCCGTCTCGTTCCGTAGCCGCCGTCGTGCAGACGGCGCTCACTCCTCCACTGCCGATCCCAGGGCGATCTACTTCCCCAAGGTCACGCCCGACGGCCACCCGGCACCTCCGTCGATCCAGCGGCGAACCAGGTCGACTTCGCCCGGGGACAAGGCGGGGAATCGATCCCGTTTCGAGGTGGGCGGCATCTCCATCTCCGTCACCTGCCCCAAGACCATCGCCACCAGCGGGCTCTCCGACGCCTTCCGCTCCAGCACCGCCGGAGTTCCCAGATTCCCACCGGCGAACAAACCCTCCCGCGTCGACAGGCGAAACCCGCCCTTCGGTCGTTCCCCCGAATGACATGGCACACACGAGCGTTCCAGCATCGGTTGGATGTCCTTCACGAAATCCACCGGCCCATGCCCCACCCCGGACTCCTCCCCATGCCCAGGCCTCGCCCCCACTCCCGCACCCACCGTCGCGACCGTGGTCACGGACGACGGAGCATCCGCCACCATCCCCGTGGGAGGCGTCTGGTCTCGCCGCGACTCACGCGGACGCGGCGCCCGCCCAAGCCCAAACTCCGATCCGGTCAGGGTCCCCAGCCCCATGACCGCCCAACTCGATGCCGCGGCGGAGATCCACCCATCCCGACCGTGGGGAAACCCGCTGTCCATGGTCGGCTGGAACGGGAAGGCGCGTCGCCGCACATGCCAGGTTCCGTCCGGCAACTGTCGTTCCACCAGGAACGCACCCGCGTTCTGGCAAGCCTCATGCCGTGCCGACACCCCGCCCGCCGTGCGCAGCGCGTACAGAGCCAGCCCGGTGGCATACGCATCGCTCGAACGGCCCGGCAGCTGCGCCCAGCCGCCATCGTACGCCTGCGTCGCCAGCAGCATCGCTGTGGACTTTGCGAGCGCAGCCTTCGGCGCGCCCGACCAAAACAGACCCAGCAGCTGATAGGCGCGTTCCTCGTGCGTCTCCGGAGTTTGAGCCTGCAACCAGGCCCGAGCGCGGGCGACTTGTTCGGAGAATTCCTTCTCCCGCGCCGGCCATCCGTGCCGGTGCAGCACGTACACACCCAACGCCGTCGCGGTTATGGCACTGGACTGCATGGGAGGCCGAAACAGATTGAGGTCCCAGTGCCCGTCCTGGTTCTGAATCGCCGACAAATGATGCACCATCAGGTCCGAGACCTCCGGAACCGTGGCGCCCACGGCATCCAGCCCGAGCAAGGCGTAGCCATAGGTATGCGTGGGCTCGGGATGAAACAACGGCTGCCAGTCGATCTCCGCGTGGCGATGAACGGCGAGCACGGTCGAAATCATCTCGGCTCGCTGGGGATCATTCACCGCGACGCGTGCGCGCCCGGCGGCGCCGGTGGCGGCCATGGGCAGGAATTGCTGATGGCACGACACGCAGCCCTGCTTCGAACTGTGCTGGAGAAAGGAACGCCGCGAGTCCACCGCCGAGTTCTGCAGCGGCACCACGGCCCGCTCCATGGCCTCTCGCCAGGACGACGCCAGATCGCGGGACCCCGCGTTCGAGGTCAGCGCGACAGTCGCGACAGAACTCTCCGCCGGACCGGGCACCGGCCCCGCTCCAGCCGCGATCAACCGGCGTGTGATGTCGGATTCCCCGCGCTGCCACGCCAGGGAAAGCGGGGTCTGCGGCACGCCCATGAAGGCGTCCACCGGCTGCCCCCCCACCGCCGCCGGATTCGCCCCATGCTGCAACAGCAGTTCGACCAGGTCCGCGCGCCGGTTCTCCACCGACGCCGCCCAGTGCAAGGTCGTGAATCCCGAGAACGGCTCCGCCTGATCCACCTTGGCACCGCGGTCCAGGAGCAACCGCGCCACATCCACCTGCCGACGCCACCCCGTCTGCGACAGCGCCGTGCCGAAGCCCGACACCAAATTCACCTCCGCGCCGTGGTCGAGCAGGTACTCGACCAGCCTTCGATCCCCTCCCAGCGCCGCCCACATCAGGGGCGTCCGCAGCCCGCCGAAAATCGGATCCAGATGCGGCACCTGCGGCACCGGCACCGCGTTGACCTCGGCGCCGCGCTCCACCAGCAACTGCACCGCTTCCAGGTGCGACGCCGCCGCCGCGGCCATGAGCGGCGTGGCGCCGAGCGCACTGCGCGCGTTCACATCAGCCCCCTTCTCGATCAAAATCCGCACGCTCTCCGTGGCTTTCGGACTGCGCGCGGCGAGGTGGAGGGGCGTGTGCCCCAGCTGGGAAGCCAGCCCCGGCTTCGCGCCCCGCGCGAGCAGCAGCGAAACTTTGGCAGGATCCGCCGCCGCGCGCAGGAGAGGCGTCACGCCGGCGTGGTTGGTGACATTGGGATCCGCCCCCGCCTCCAGCAGGAGACGAACGGCCTCGGCGTGGCCCAGGAACGACGCGGTGTGCAGCACCGTGTTGCCCTGCTCATCGCGCGCGTTCACCCTTGTGGGATCCGCCAGCAACCGCCGCAGGCGCGCATGCTCCCCATCCCGAATCGCATTCTCCACCGGCCCCGCCTGACTCGTGGCACCCGAGGCCAGCGCCACCACCAGCGCGAGCAAACGGGCCACCCGCCGCGTCCCATGACCCGTGCGCAAGTTGACCGCTGGCCGTGGGAGGGGCCTGACTGCGCCCGGCTCCCGGCCAAGACCCGCGAATTCTCCACTCAACGGGATCGACACCACCCCGTTCCAACCCAGACCCATCGCCATCCATCTCATGCCGCATACCCTGGCAGGTTCACGACCGACCAAGCCATACCCCGAAAGAGTCCTCCGCTGCAGGACGCGGTGAAGCCCACGGAACCGCCCCGTCCGAATCGCTTCCGCGCAGCGAGGCGAATCTCCCCCCAGTGCCCCCCGCCTCAGGGCGTCGAACCCGGCATGCTCAAGGTCACTTCTCCAACCCCCGACGCCACCGTGTTCGTGGTCACGAGTCCCCCTGGCCACCGCACCTCGATTGCCTCGGCGTCCCCGCCCTCCCGCAACACCACGGTGGCGCTGTCCTGCGACCAATACCCGCCACCGCCATGCAGTTCCCGCGCACCGCTCCACGACCCGTCGGCGCGCCGGATGCGGACCCGCGCCCCGTACGC
>JADLFD010000404.1 GCA_020845805.1 Verrucomicrobiales bacterium
CGGCATTCCGCGGCGCGCGGGTGCTGGATTTCGGCGAGGGCGCGGCCGAGGAGATCGACGCCGGCCACGAAGTAGGCCTGGTTGAAGGCCCAGGATCGCGGGTCGTGTGAGAGATCGTTGAGCGGCGCGAGCACGAGGCCGGGCGCCGGGTTGCCAGGCTCGCCGGCGCGCCGCATTTCGCCGAGGCACCAATCGAGTGCGCGCAGGGTGGCGGGGAGCAGGCGTTCGAAGGACGCGCGATCGCCCGAGAGCAGCGCGTGTTGGGCCACGGAGTAGAGCATGCCGGGCGAGTACACGCCCCAGTTGGCGAAGCCGCCGACGTGCCCGTTGGTCTCCTGATTGTTCCGATAGATGGCCGCATGTTCTTCCTCCGAGAGGTCGTGATGTCCGCGCAGGTCGTAGAGCATGTAGTCCACGTAGACGGACTGGTTGACGGGCCACGGCGTGCCGAACTGGTCGTAGGCGAAGTTGGAATAGGGGAGGTCGATTTTGACCTCGGGTCCGGGGCCGCCGTGGCGCCGGGGCAATCGGCGGGCGTGCCAGAGATTGGCGCGGAAGAGGGTGTTGACGGCTTGCTCGGGTACCTCGAAGTGGGCGCCCTGGGCCAGTTGATCATTCCAGAATTTGGCCGTGGCGGTGCGGCACGCGAGGTAGTCGAGGGCGAACAGCTTGGCCTGTTCCCCGGCGGCGAGGGTGGGCGAGGGCAGGCGCAAGGTGAGCACGACCGTGCCGCGCGCGGGCAGGGCCACCGAACTGAGGACCTGGTGTCGACGAAGGGGGAGCGGTGACGTTTTCTCCCGCTCTGGTGGAGCCGGGGTCACGTCCGTGGTTTCGGGGGAGATCAAGGGTCCCTCCACCCCGAGCAGGAGATCGCCGAGTTCATCCTCCAGCGCGAGGTGGGTGGGCGTGACGCGAGCCGAGATCCGGCTGTCGGCTTGGGACAACGCGCGTCCGTGCGCGATGCGGACGGGCACCGTTCGTGGCGTCCCGCGGAGCTCGGTCAGCGTTGTTTGCTGGAGGAGCACCATCTTGAGATCGCCACGCCGTTCGGAGGGTGGGCCGTCCAGCGGGCAGGCGAACTGTTCGATGTCACAGCGCACGCCGTCCTTTTCGAAGGTGGTGGTGAGGATGGGGAGGCCCTCGGCGAGTTGCTGGCGTTGCCATGCCGCCTCCAGCTGCGTTTCCGGGCCGCCGAAATCAAGGCCGAGCTCGAACTGGTCCGCTTTGGCGTAGTCGTGGTGGACGCGCGCGAGTCGGTCGACACCGAATTTGTAGAGGCCGCTGTCCCAACCGATCCCGACGATATGTCCGGGTGGGATGGAGTGCGGATTGCGAAACCCTGGGTGGCCCATGTCCTCCCAGCGCGCGGTGTATTGCGCGTAGGTGGCTTCCGGTTCGGTGGCGAGGCGATCCAGGACGCGTTGGCCGCGCTGCGGCTCCCGCTGCGCCTGGAATTCGGCGAAGGACGGTGGGTTGGTGCCCGCGGTGAGGAACAGGTCGAGCTCCGGTAGCCAGAAGGACTTTTGCGACAGGAGTTGGTCGGCCGTGAGGGTGAAACCGCGCGTGCCGGATTCATCCAGGTGCACGGTCAGCTGGCGGGGATCGGGTCGGAACGCCGGATCGGACTGCAACCGCCGGGCGGCTCCGGGGTTGCCGTGTTGGAACAGGTGATTCCAGATCGATTGGGCGTTGGTGATCGCGTGGATGGCGTGCGGCTCGAACCGAAGTTCGCAGACGAGGCCATCGACATCGCCGCCCCCGGCGCGCGTGCGGGCGGTGCCGTCGTGCAACGAGTCCCCGGCCTCGGCACGCTCGAGGTTCGGCGGGGAGACGGTGAGGTGCGATCCCGCCAGGCGGATGAGGAAGTCGTGCGGAGCTGGGGATTGGTGTCCCCAGGTGAGGATCAGGGGGAGACGGACGGCGGGTGCCGCCGCCAGCGGGTCCTGGCCCTGGGTTGGGGCCAGCGCCGGGCTAGCGAGCGCAGCGAGGAGCGCGAGGATGGCTCGGCACCCGGTGGGGAATCGGTATCCGAAGTGATGGAGCGGGTCGGGCATGGAGAACTGGATGCGCAATGCGGAACCGTGAGCACGATGCCGGTCGCGCGCCGGAACGGCTACACCCCATGCGCCAGAAAGTGAACGGATCGCGCCAACCTTTCTTGGGGCTTGCCGGGGGAGCAGGGTCTGCGACTGGATGGCTGAGTGATTGGATGAGCGCCTTCGACCAACTCATCAGCCTGCCCGGACTTCGGCGACTCTTTGACCTCGCCTGGCGGACGTTTGGGGTGAATCCCGCGCTGGTCTCCATGGACGGCGAGCGGGTGGCCATCTTCGACCGCGAAGCGCGCGCCCAACCGTTCTGTGGTGCGCTGAATCAACTTCCGCGCGGTCGCGAGCTTTGTGCCATGTGCGACCAGGGGAAGTTTCTCGAGGCACGGCGCGATGGGCAGACGTTACGCTATCGATGCCACGCCGGGCTGCGGGAGTTTGTGATCCCGGTCATTCGGGACGGCCAGACGATCGCGTTTCTGCAATGCGGCCAGGTGCACGACCGCGTGCCTTCGGCCGCCGAATGGCGGGAGGCGACCAAATCCCTGCGGGGAGCGGGGATCCGCGCTCCGGGGTTGCGCTCCTTGTTTCAGCACAATCGCGTCCTGAGCCCGGACCAACAGGATGACCTCCTCGAGTTGTTGGCGCTGATCGCGGATCGACTGGCGTACGCGGATCAGCGGGAGCTCCGCGCGGCGGCGGGCCAGACGCAGGCGGCGCTCGGTCGCGCCATGACCTACATAGAAACGCATCTCGGCGAACCGCTGAGTGTGCAAGCCATCGCCCACGCGGCGAATCTTTCCACCCGGACCCTGATGCGCCTGTTTCGCAAGGATGCGGGCACGAGCGTGGTGGAGTTCATCCTGCGGCGTCGCGTGGCGCGGGCGCGTCAGTTGTTGCTGGTGGAGGGGCGCACCTGCGCGGAGATCGGGTTCGAATGCGGTTTCGGCAGCATGCAGCATTTCAACCGGATCTTTCGACGATACGAGGAGACGTCGCCCTCGGCATGGCGTCGGCAGGCCAGGCTCACGGCGCTGCGGTAGGGCTCAGCGTCCGAGCACTACGGCGCCTTCGGGCGCATCGAGGCGCAGGCGTTTGCGAATCGTGCCACGCCAGTTCTGCTGACCGGGCCGCAGTCGCAGGTCGCTACCGTCGCCCACGCGGTTCAGGGCGCTCTGCAACCCCCGGTAGTTCGAGTGGTAACCCCCGTGGCCGGAGGAGGCCTCTTCGGGGCCCAGGCGGACCCAGAATCCATCGCATCGTTCAGTGGGCCAGGTCCCGGCGAGGGTGATGAGATCCAGATAGGCGGTCACCAGTCCGCTTGCGGTCAGGGCCCAATCCTGGACCGGGGTGCCGGCGGGGGGTTCGTGACGTTCATTGAAGGCGATGAAGATCACCTCATCGTCGGCGGGGCCGGCCCCGACACCGCGTTGGCGGAGGATGGTGCTGGCTCCTGGAAGGCTTCCCGTATGCAGGGAGTCGGAGCCGGTTGGAAGTCCGTTGGTGGACACGGGCAAACCCAGGTCGTTTGACTGGGTGGCGCCGATGCCGCGGGTGGTGTAGGCGACACTGAATAACGTCCCGAACTGCAGCACGGCTTGGGCGGAGGCGATCAGACCTCCGTGAGCCAGCATGGTTTCGAGGTGGTAGAGTCCTCCGTACTGGGCCGGGAGTTGGGCGGGCGAGTTTCCGTAGTCGAACACACTGGAGAACGGGCCCTCGGCGCTGACGTAAACCGGTTCGCGAGGGTGACGCCCTTCAGCCAGGGAGGAGGCGGCGCCCCAGTCGGTGGTGGGGATCCAGTTCGCGGCGCTCAACACCTCGCTGCCGAGGTACCCGAGATAACCTCCCGGCGCCGTGGCTTGGAGAATCTCGCCAAGGATGAGATAGCCGAAGTTGGAGTAGGTGGTTCCCGGACCGGGGACGACGGGCGTGCCGCCGGGCGCGGCGTACAGCGCTGCGGCGGGTGGGTAGTTCAGTGGAAACTGCAGCGCCCAATCGATGAGTTGCACGCGAGTGGGCAACGCGTCGGGTTGGTTCATGGCGATCCCGGCGGTTCGGACGCGGGTGATGGGGATGTCACCCGGGTTGGCGACAGCGCGGTCCCAACCGGCGCTGTGGTCGAGCAAATGCCCGACGGTGATGGCAGGGAGGTTGGGGTCGGCGGTTCCGGCCGGGGTCACATTCAGGACTCCGCCGTTGCTGGCGAGGTTGAACACGCGGCGCTGCAATTGGGCCGGGCCAAGGCCGGCGGCCTGCGACCACCGGTGAATGGCCGCCGCCGTGATGGGTTTGGTGACGCTGGCGAGGCGGAACAGCGCGGTTTCCGGAAGGGGTTGGTCGGGCGTCAGGTTTCCGTAGGCATGCAGGAAGACCACGCGGCCACCGCGCGACACGCCGAGCA
>JADLFD010000405.1 GCA_020845805.1 Verrucomicrobiales bacterium
CCAGCGTGGAAGCAGGGACGTGTGCAGGTTCAGGCAGCCGCGCGAGGGGATTTCGAGCAGGGCGGGGGGGAGGAGCTGACCATAGGCGGCGACGACGATGACGTCGGGGGCGAGGCTGCGCAGGTGTTCAAGGAACGCTGGGTCCCGCGCCTTGAGCGGCTGCTGCACGGGGAGCTGGCGCGCGAGGGCTTCGACCTTTACGGGAGGCGCCTGAAATTGGAGTCCTCGACCAACCGGTTTGTCGGGCTGCGCCACGACCAGGGGGATGTCCCAGCGACCGTCCTCGGCCAGGGAACGCAACACCCCACGCGCGAGATCGGGGGTCCCCATGAACACGAGACGTGGCTTTCGTGACATCACAGGAGAAGGCGCGGGCAGGGGAGCGCAGTCGAGCGGCGGCGAAAGGGTCTCGTCCGCGAAGAGGAAGGAGGGGACGGGGCGCCGCTCAGGTATCGTTGCGGGCGAGGCTGAGGGCCTCGGTGTACGTGGTGGCGCCGTCGCTGATGGCGGGTTTGGGGATCCGAGCGATCACCTTGAGGATGTCGAGCAGGACGTACAGGGGTTCCTGCGTGGAATCAACCTGGTGGATCAATTCCTCGGGGAAACAGTCGAGCACGGCGCGGGTCTCGCGTTTGTAGGTTTCGAGACGCTGTCGGATTACTTCGACGTTGGCGTCATCGAGCCGGTTCTCCTTGAGGGCGCGGCGCTGAAGGCGAACGACCAGCTTGTCGAGCACGGGGCAGAAGAGGTTGAAGATGGCCTTCACCTCGATGAGCCCGTGCATGATGCGGGCCTGGTTGGCATTCCGCGGGATCCCGTCGAGCAGGAGGGTATCGGCCTCCGGATTGAAACGGCCGTTGGCGATGAGGCCGTGCACGGATTGCTCCCACAGCTCGATGGTCGGCTCGTCGGGAACGAGCAGACCTTTGGAGGCGTACTCGACGAAAACCCGGCCGAGGGTGGAATCGACGCGCAGACCGCGGAACGCGTCGCCGGAGGAGAAGTGAACGAAATTGGGAATCTCGCCGAGGATCTTGCCTTGGGTGCCCTTGCCGGCCCCGGGAGCACCGAAGAGGAGGATCGCGCGGTATTTCATACGGGACGGCTACGCTACGCCCCCTTGGGGCGCAGGCTCACTTCGGTGATGTCGGCGAAACGGAGCTGCACCTCATGACCTTTCTGCGTGATCAGCCCGATTTCATTGGCACTGATTCGGGAAATGCGGGCCGCCACCACCTCACCCTTGGCGGAGCGGATGGCGAGGACGGAGTCCTTGTCGGCGTCGCTGCGCGTCATGCGGAAAAACAGCGGGAAAGTGCGTTCGAAGAACGCGCGGTTGAGTTCCACGTCGCCGCGCTTGTAGGAGGCGGCTTGGGACGCTGCGGCGGGGGCCGCGCCGGCTTTGGGACCGCTCAGGGAGAGACCCGAGCCGGCCAGCCCGGCGGCCGCGAGCTCCTGAGTGCCGGTGTTCGTCACCTCCTGCGGCGCCTCGAATTGCGCCTCGAGGACGACGTCCTCGCGGACCCGCGTGGGCATGCACAGGAAGAGGATGGGACCCAGGACGGGCAGGATGACACTGGTCCCGACCACCGCAGCGGCAGGATAATTGCGGAAGATCGCGACTTCGTAGGCGGCGTACAGGTTGGCCAGCAGCAGGAGGCCGAAAATGAACAGACCGGCGGGCGTCGCGAACGCGGCGAAGAATCCGGGGCGTTTGACGGGGCGCGCCACTTTCCCGGGGGGATCCTGGACCACGATCTGCGGACGGGCCTCGTCCTCGGCACCTTCGGGGGCTTCGAGGAATGCCTGCACGAGCTCCTTCATCTTGGCGTCCTTCGCCAGCTCGTTGAGGGTGCCCTGGGCGAACTTGTCCCAGCTCAAGCGACTGGTCAGGCCGCCGCTGGTGCGCTTGATGACCGCACCGTCGTCGTTGGGCGCCACCAGTTCGCCGGAGACCACCGAGCCGTCCGCCATTTTGAACTCCGCAGCCAGGGAGCGAGAAGCAGGCGCCATCATCAGCGCGATCCAGCAGAGCGCGAGGGCGAATCGGGGCAACCAACGCATAGTCCCGCGTGGATAACAGACGGTTCCAGCGCCAAGAAAGGAAAATCCCGGCCGCGCTCGAGACCCAGCAGGCGGCGCTTCCACTCGAGTCCACCGGAGAAGCCTCCCAGCCGCGAGCCGGCGGCCAGCACGCGGTGGCAGGGGATGAGAACGGGAATGGGATTTGCCCCACAGGCTTGCCCGGTCGCCTGGGTGGCCTTGGGTCGGCCCAACGCCGCCGCGACTTCGCCGTACGATCGCGTCTCGCCTCGGGGGATGGTCAGCAGATAGCCCCAGACCTCCCGTTGGAACTCCGTGCCCGACGAGAGATCCAACGGTGGCAACGGACTGCGCCCCCCTTGCGTCAGCGCCTCATGGAGGGCCACTCGGGCTTGCGCGAGCCAGGCTTCGGGAACGCCGCTCGGGACGGGGTCTGGCGGTGGTGCCGGGGCATCCGAGCTGGGGAACCGGAGCCCCCGCATCCCGCGCTCTCCCCAGACCGAGGTGAAAATCCCGAGCTCGGTGGGAAGGGGAAGCGTCCAGAGCGTGGTCATGGCGAAGCGAAGGACGGGTTGGGTTCCGGGCCAGCATGACACGAGCGATGTTGGTGCGTCGATGGTCCTGAGGCGGACCGCGCTGCGCTCGCGGGCGAGGCAGGGTTCGAGGCCAGCGGTGGTTTGACAAACCTGACGGGCGCCACAGTGTTCCGTCCCATGAATCGACGCGTTGCAGGATGGTTGTGTCTGGGCTGGGTGCTGGTGGCGGGAGGGATGGCTGCGCGG
>JADLFD010000406.1 GCA_020845805.1 Verrucomicrobiales bacterium
GAACTCACCGAACTCGCCTCCCTCTTCAATGCGCTGCTGGAGAAAAACCAACATCTCATCCGCGGCATGCGCGACTCGCTCGACAACGTCGCCCACGATTTGCGCACGCCCATGGCCCGCCTGCGCGGAATCGCGGAACAAGCCCTGAGCCAGGAATCCAACGCCACCACCGCCCGCGACGCCCTCGCCGATTGCGTCGAGGAATCCGATCGCGTGCTCGAAATGCTCAAGGTCCTCCTCGATGTCGCCGAGGCCGAGGCCGGGATGATGCGCCTCAACCTGAACCGCGTGGACGCACGCGACCTGCTCCGCGAAGTAATGGAACTCTACGACTACGTTTCCCAGGAGAGAAACGTCGCCGTCACACTCGAGGACGGCCCCCCCTGCCCGGCGTCCATCGACCCCGCCCGCCTGCGCCAGGCCATCGCCAACCTCCTCGACAACGCCCTCAAGTACACCCCCGCCGGCGGCCAGGTCACCCTGCGCGCCCGCCCCGAATCCAATTCGGTGGTGATCGAAATCCAGGACACCGGCATGGGCATCGCCCCCGAAGAACACGATCGGATCTGGCAACGCCTCTATCGCGGCGACAAAAGCCGCTCCCAGCGCGGCCTCGGCCTCGGCCTCAGCCTCGTGAAAGCCATCGTCGAAGCCCACGGCGGCGCCGCCCGCGTCCTCAGCGTTCCCGACCGCGGCTCCCTCTTCGAACTCCGCCTGCCCGCGGCGTGAGTGCGCCGTGCTGGCGTCTTCCGTTAGAGCCCGTCTGAAAAGTCAGTGGGGATCCTGTTTTCGAGGAACGGGGCAGATGGCGAGGCGCGAGGAGGGAGGATACCCAACAGCGGTCTCTGACCGACGAGCAACGAAGCCAGATGCCCCTTTCCTCGAAAACCCGAAGGGCGGCGGTCCTTTTGGGCGTGTCCTTCGTTGGCTCGGCCGGCCTCCCGCGGCCGCGGGACGGGGCTGCTCCGACCTCGCCGCCTCGGACACGCCCAAGACCCCTCGCCGCAGGACCCCACTCACTTTTCAGTCGGGCTCTTAAGTGCGAGCGGGCTCCGGCGGGGTGGAGCTTCCAAATAGCCCCCGCAGCGACTCCTCCCGAAACGCAAAAATGCGATCCACGTCACGCCGCACAAACAACGCCTCAATCAAAGGACGCAACAGGCCGCCCCGTGCCGCATACCGCACCACGTCCACACATCGCGTGCCACCCTCCTGCTCGTGGAACTCGTGCGTGTGATGCCACAGGCGGTATGGACCCCGCAGCTGCCGGTCGACGAATCGAAATGGCGGCTCCCACACTTCGATCTCCGTGCGCCACCGGAGCGGCAGCCCGTGCACACGCAGTCGATAGTCGATCAACGTCCCCGCCCGCATCTCGATCGGCTCCGGAGTCAGCACCTCAAAAACCAGCCAGGACGGCGTGAGGCGCTGCAAATTCCTGGCGTTGGCGAAGAACGGAAATACCTCGCTCCGCGGCCGCGGCAGCCAGAGTTCCCGCTTCAGAACCGTTTCACTCATGCCTCTTTAGTGGGGTAGAAGCCCCCCGACGCAAGCTGGCCTCCCGCATCACGACGCCCCGGAGGCCGCCGCCGCGCGCTCCAACATCGCCTCGATGCCCCGCGCGGTGCCCTCCCCCTGAGGCTGGGAGCTGATGTACCCGCCCGCCGCCGAGACCTGGGCCTTCACCTCCGGGATGGCATTGGCCGGGGCCACCAACCACTTCGCACGCTCCGGTCGCAGCATCGGTAGATCGTTGTAATGATCCCCGGCCGCCAGCGTGGCCTCCGCCCCAATCCCCAATCGACGCCCGATCTCGGCCAGCGCCGAACCTTTGTCATAACCGTCGTGCGAAAGCCGGATGTACACATCGTTGCGCACCACGGTGAGGTGCGGCACGCCGGCCGCAAACGCCACCAACTCCGCATACACGCGATCCGCCGCCACCAGGTTCTCCGCGATCACGCACAGCGGCGAAAAGGCGTCCTCGTAAAACGTGCCCGCATGCTCCTCCCGCAAGCGTTGAAACAACTCCGGCAAACGCGGCGCGATCCGATCAAACACTTCCTGGTGATCCCGACGGCAGGCCAGGTTCCAGGCGTCCAGCGGCACGAACCGATCCTCCTGTCGCACATAGATCTCGCGCTCCACCAACACCAGCGCGTCCGGATGCACCCGCACCTCCGCCCGCGCCATCGTCTCCAGCAGACTGCCCAGGTCGCGTCCCGTGTTGATCACCCAAAACACCCCACGCCTCTGCAATCCCCCCAGCAACGTCTGCACCGCGTGCGGCACCGGGACCGGTGCGAACTCGGAAAAAAGCGTGCCGTCGAAATCCGTGGAAATAAGTCGAATACCCATGTCTGGACCAAACGCCCGGCAACGCTACCCAACCGCGCGCGCCAGCGCGAGGGGTCTCCGCATCCCCCACGCCCCCATCTTCCTGCCCTTGATCTTTGTGCCCAATCCCCCTGACCCCCGCGTTCTCACGCCCTGATTCCGGCCTCTTTCCATCCCCACCACCCAACCCTTGCCTTGCGTCGTCCTGCCCCTCGTGCGATGGCAGACCCGTGGATGTGCCAGCCGATCGATTTCAGGAGCGTTACGACGACGCGATGTTCGACTTCACCACCGGCGCGTACGACTCCGCCATCGCGAAGCTCGAGGCCATCCTCGCCGAGGATCCCGAGCACTTCGACGCGCAGCTCTCCCTGGGCATGTCGTGGTACCGGAAGGGCGATTATCCGCGCGCCATCGCCGAGGGGCACCAAGCCGAAAAGCTGCGTCCGAACGAACAATTGGTGCACACCAACCTGTCCCTCTTCTACATGAAGTCCGGGGACAAGAAGACCGCCGAACACCATGGCCTCCAGGCCCGCATCTCGTCGTGGCGCGGCAACATGACCCAACCCGCCGGGGACGCGCCGGACCCGGAAACTGAACTCAAGATGGCCGCCCCCCCCGCGGCCCCTGTTAAACTCCCCACCAAGTTCCCCGAGCAACCCTGGAAGAAGAAGCCGGGCTCCGCCCCCACCCCACCCCCGACCCACTGACCGCCCGACGCGCC
>JADLFD010000407.1 GCA_020845805.1 Verrucomicrobiales bacterium
CAAGGTGGGCCCCGGCGCCGTCCAGCGGCGTCACCTGATACGTGAGGCGGCGCGGGGTGGCGTCGAAGAACGGCCCCCACTTGACCTTGCCATTGACGCGGTCGAACCGGCCGCCGTCGCTGATGTCGCGGACGAGCACCGACTCCGGAACCGAATCCTCCACCGCGTAGACCTTCACGCCCGGCACGGGGCGGACCGAGGTTTCAACCGTGAACGGCACGGCGAAGGCGAAGCTGCTGGCGAGCTGTCGGTCGGCGGCGTTGACCAGGGGTCCCTTCCCCTCGGTGGACGCCGCTGCGGTGACGGTGTGAAGCGAGGAGTGAGTGACAACGGAGGACCCGTTGGTATCCGCGGCGTCGGCGAGTCCCAGCGACGCGGGAGGCGGGGGCGCGGGCACCCACCAGTTGGGCGCGTTGGTGGCGGGACTGTTGTCGAAGAGATAGGCCTCGCCTGACTGCCAGATCAGGTTGGCGCGAGTGACGTAGGCGATGGGGACGATGACCGGCTCGATGGGCCATGCGGAGCCGGTCTGCCACGCCAGCGTGTACTCCGTGACCTCGTTGATGGTGAGTGCGTCGTCGGCGGGCACGCGATCGGCGGGATGCCGTCCGTCGGCCACCCGCGGGTCGGTCCCCTGGATGAACTCGCGGAGATTGGGGCGTCCGTCGCCGTCGGTGTCGGCATTGGCACTGCCCCCGGTGACCGATCCGAAGTAGGTGTTCTCGAAGGAATCGCTCATTCCGTCGCCGTCGGAGTCGACGTCTCCGAAGTTGAGATTCACGAACGCGCCGCGGCCGGTGATGACGTGGGACTGGGAGACGACGTTGGTGCCGTCGCGGGTGACCACGACAAACACGGTGCCGCCGATGGCGGTGGCTGTGGGATCAGTGGTGGGGTCGGTGGACTCGACGCGAGCGCGGACGACATAGCGGTCGCCCACGGACGGCGTGTCGCCCATGCGATAGCTGGAGATGGCGGGGCCAGTTTCGGTCTGGCGGACCTCGACAACCACGTTGTTGTCGAAGTCCGAAACGAAGGCGCCATCCAGGGCGATGACGCCATGGAACACGGTGTCGGGCTCGGGCACTCCGGCGAGGAGGCTGGGAGCGCCGGTGGATGCGACGAGGGAGGCGAGGAGCCTGGCGGTTCCGGCGAAGGTCAGTTTCATGGTCCGGGATTTGGGAGGTCGCTGAGGGTGTGGGCGGCTCGGGTCACTGACCGGAGAAGCTGTAGACCATCATCTGCAGTTTGATGTCGCCGACGGAATGGATGAACCGGTCGAGCCCTGCATCCGGATCGGCGAGCAGGGTGCCGCCGGGGATGATGAGCATCCATTCGGTGTTCCAGACGCTGCGGGCGACCAGCCGGGTGCTCGCCGTCATTTCGCCTTCGTCGATGCCGCTGGTTTCACTGAAGGCGCGCAGGGCGGCGAATCGCCGGGGTTGGCCGTAGTTCTCGCTGAGCGAGTCCATGCCGGGGATCCAGTTGGGGTTGGTGGCGTCGTTGGCCCCGATGGCGAAGGGCACTGGGACCGCCTGATCGAGCACGCGCCATTCGCGTGTCTCGAGTGAACTGCCGGTGGGCGCGCGGAGCACGTCCATACCAACGGGCACAAGGTAGACCCGCGGCGTGCGGGAGAGACCCGCATCGTCGTAACCCGCGAATCGGACGCCGACGGCGTTGACCTTGGTGGAGAAGAAGCTCGGATCGAACGCGCTGTCGCCGCCGCTCAGCGGCTTTCCGAAGTAGTTCTGACCGAACTGCACGGTGGTGGGGAAGCGCA
Organism: Verrucomicrobiales bacterium; assembly: GCA_020845805.1. Lineage (GTDB taxonomy): Bacteria > Verrucomicrobiota > Verrucomicrobiia > Limisphaerales > CAIMTB01 > CAIMTB01. Next base: position 1,784 of record JADLFD010000407.1, read on the forward strand.
GGACCAGGGCCGGTTGCTTGCCCGCGGATTCCGGCGCGAACGGACGGCAGTAGCGACGGAACTCCGGGATGCTCCAGACATCCTCGACGACGTTCTGCTGGAGCACCGCGCGCCAGTTGACGTCGCTCAGGTCATCGAGGCGGTCGGGATCGGCGTCGCGCAGGCGGAACAGTTCACTGCGCAGCGAGAATCGGCCGTTCTCGAGCTGGGGATTGTTGAGTCCGAACTGCGGCTCGAGGATCTCCCAGTTCTGGATCATACGGCCCTGGATGTCGGCGAGTCCGCTGTCGCCGGGGATGGGTTCCCCGTCGATGAGGACGCCGAGCTGGCGCTGGCGAATGATCTGGTCGAAGAACCGGCTGGCGGACCGACGGTCGCTGCCGAGGAAGTTCGACTCGAAGTCGTAGGCGGTGGCGCACAGGTACACATAGCGCGCGGCGAGGTCGAAGGTCGCCCGGTACTTCTGGAGCGCCTCATTGCGGAAGATGCGGAACGCCATGTCCTGGTAGCGATACTCGGTGGTCTGGGCGGCGGCGGTCTTCCGGAAGACGACCAGTTCATCCATGACCCGCTGTCCCTCGGCGATGGCGGCGAGGTAGCGCCCGTACGATTGGCGCAGCACTTCCTCCTGCTCGAAGACCTCGAGCCGGATGTTGATCTCGTTGCGGACCAGGGCCTCGAGTTCCTTGACCTGCTGGAGCACCTCGTAGCGCTGGTCGGCGAGGGTCAGTTCGATCTGGGTGGTGAGCGGGATGGTTTCCTTGCTGAGGTTGAGGGCGTTCTGAGCGACGGCCAGACCGTCGGCAGCCACATCGAAAGTGGTGTTCAGCGAGACGCTGACGCCATGGACGATGAGCCGCGCCGGCGCGAGGACGTCGGTGGCGAGCCCGACCACCTTGGGGATGCCCTCGATGGCGCCGTCGCGAATGTCACGGGTGATGTTCGCGGCCCGGCGGAGTCCGGTCTCCACGCCGTTCAGCGTGCCCATGACGGCGTTCATGCCGATGGTCACGCCGAGTTGCTTGTTGAGGACGCCGATCTGATTGCTGTTCACGTTGAAGCGCGCCTTCAAGAGCGTGAGCCGATCGCCGATGTCGGCCATGAGGCCGTCGTAATTCTGGCCGGCGAACTTCAACCGGGCGGTGGCCTGGAGCACGTCGGAGACGGCCTCCTGGATCTTGCCCGGAGCGCGGCGCGACCCCCATGAGGCGGGGGCCTGGAAGGCCCACGGACCCTCGGACTGCGGGTAGTCCACCTGAATGGTGGTCGGGTCCGTGGCGGCGATGGTGTAGTTGGTGAAGTACGCCTTCTCCTCGGAGGGGAAGTAGGAGCTGCCGAGCAAACCGACGTCGACCTGCTTGAAGAAGCCGGTGAAGTTGGTGGAGGGCGGCACGGTCTGGCCCGTGATCTCCGACACCGGGACGTACATGTAGTGATAGAGATCGGGACCGGTGTAGCCGCTGGGATAGGTCTTCCCCGGGCCGATGTCGCCGGCGTAGGGGTAGCCGTAGATTTCGATCAAACGATTGCGGAAGTTCCGCTCCTGATCCCGCGTGTTGAGCGTGAAGGCGTCCACGCTGTCCTGGTTCATGCGCAGGCTGCGGCTCCGGGCGTTGGCCTCGTCCCAGATCCGGGCGGCGTTCTTGAGGGCCTTGATGGCGCGCTCGTTGAGCTGCTCGAAGTGGGCAAGGCCCTGAACGGCCTGACGGCCGATGGCGGCGGTGGAACCGACCGCGAGGAAGGTGGGATCCAGGTCGAACACCATGGCGCCCTTGACGAGGCCGAGGGGATTGAGACCGATGTCGGCCTTGTCGATGACCGTCTGGATCTCGTTGTACTGCGCGATGATCTCGTCCAGTTCCGCGACCGTGGTGCGGTCGATGCGCTGGATCCCGGTGTGGGCGGGGTTGGCATCCGTGGCGGGGAGGATGGCATTGGCGGTGAGCCAGTCGAAGTAGGCTCCCTGTCCGGCGCGCCATCCCCATTCCGCGACGCCCCAGGCGCGATCGGCATCGGTATCCTTGTATCCCTGCCACTGACCGTCCGGATCATCGACGTAGTTGGCGCGATAGGTCAGGTCGATGATTTCCGAGCCCGCCTTGGCGCGGGCGGAGGCGGCCCGGGCGAACCGGCGTTCGTCGAGGTAGTCCACCTCGACCGGCACGCCGGCGACGGTCACGCTTTCGGTACGCGGGATCCACGTGAACTGGGGATGCCGGAGCAGACCGTAATAGCTCTTGATGGCGGTCAGGTAGTGTCCCCAGGCGTCGCCGTGCCCCTGCGGGTAGAGGATGCCCGCGTCTTTCTCGTCGATGAACCCGTCGAGGTTCTGGTCGGAGAGATTGTAGTTCTGTTGATAGGCGACCTCCCCTTCTCCGAGGGTGAAGTTCCAGAACAAGCGGTTGTAGATCGGACGCGCCGCCACGCCCGCCTGGGATTCATCGCGGCCGCGGAGGAGGGTGAGTTCCTCGTCGAGGAGGGAGTCGAGCTGGTTCTGGAAGGCGAAGATCGAGCTGGCGAGCGCGTTGTAAGGCGCTTCGGTGGTGGAGAAGCCGATGGTGGGATCCTGGGCGTCGGCATAGGCCTCGTTGCCCAGGAGCATGTAGAGATCCGCGATGCGCGCGGCGGCCAGCAGCAGGGCGTTGTTGGCGGGATTGAAGTTCACCGGCGGCGTGCCCTCGATGCTCAGCTTGCGGCCCCGATTGAGGACCGTGGTGTAGGCTTCGATGAGGCCGACGCTGTTGAGATTCTCGGCGCTCGGGTTGAAGGCGATGTCCCCTTCGTACCGTTCGCCCGCCTGGAGGATCATGCTGGCGTAGGTCGCCGATTCGGAGGCGTGGAACTCGGCGGTGCGGGCGTCGAACTGGTTGAGACCGCGGACGACCCGTTTGATCCAGCCTTCGGCGAGCTGCGCGCGCGGGGTGCCGCCTCCGGACGGATCGCCCACCCAACCGGACCAGGGCACGGCGCCGCGGACGTTGAAGCCGCGCAGACGGCAGATGAACCAGTTGTCCCCGAGGGTGAGCAGGCCGGACTCCCCGCCTTCCCCGAGCGTGATGTCATTCACGCCCTGACCGCTGACGGGGCTGAAGGCGGAGTACCGGAGCCAGCCCCTGGCGTCCGTGATGGTGCCATCGGCGGCGACGATGGGCAGAGCCGTGGGATCGAACCCGGCCGCGTCCGGCTTGTAGAACCACTCGAACTGGACCGAGTTCGGGTCGCCTCCGAATTCGCTGCTATGCCGGAGGGTGAGGCGTTGGTCGAAGACGTTGCCGGGATAGATCAGCTTGAGATCCCCCTCGAAGGGGCCGTCGTCGACACGGATGATGTGCAACTGGACGCCAAGCCCGGGCAGGGCGCTGCTGTCGTTCTCGGCGAGAACGATGTAGCGCGGGGGGATGGCGGCGGGCGCATCCGAAGGCGTGGAGACAAGGCCGCCCAGGGGTTGGCCGCCGACGTGACTGGGGCTGTCGTCGACATGTTTGCCGCCCTCGGTACGGTCGGCGCGGTAATACCGCACCAGGCCGCCCTCGTGACCGGTGAGGGACTTCACGCGATCCCGCGCGATGGCCGTGGCACTGCGGGCAACGTCCCACACGCGGATCTCGTCCAGGGTCCCCTGGAAGAACTCGTTTTCGCCCACGGGCGACGCGGCGGCCCGGCGGCCGAAGAGGAGCGATCCGCCGCCGGTGAATCCACCGAGGCTGGTTTCCTGCGCCGCCTGCACGCCGTTGCGGTAGATGGTCTGGCGCCGGGTCGCGGCGTCGAAGGTGACGGCCCAATGGTTCCAGTTGGTGTCCGAGACCGACGAGGGGGTGAACACGCCGTAGTCCTCGTTGGCCTCGCTGAAACGGAAGACGAAGCGACCGGTGGCGTCGAAGCCGACGATGAGCTGGCCGCTGGGTTCCGAGGTGCCCATGCCCGCGATGTAGTCCTTGCCTGCCGCCACCGCGCGTTTGGCCCAGAACTCCAGGGTGAAGGAACGACCGGCGAGGGCGACCGATCCGGCGTCGAGGGCATCATCGGTGCCGTCGAAGGACAGAGCGTTGACCGGCCGGTTGGTGGGGGCAGGCACCCCGCCGATCGCGGCGGTGAGAGCCTTGGGTTGACTGCCCAGCGATTCTGGAACGACCGCCCCATTGACGGTGGTCAGGCCGAGGCGCAGGCCGGGGTAGTCATTGGTCCTGGGGATGACGGCATCGCGGTAGCTGTCCGCCAAGTTGTCGACTGGCGTGAGGTCCACACCGTTGGGATTCCGCGTGAGATCGTAGAGTCGATCGACCACCTGGCTCCACGCGGCGACGCCGGGGGCGAGTTTCAACAGCGCGTCACGCTCCCGCGAGCTGAGCACATTGGGGAGAAGCAACGGCTCGGCTCCCGACACGGATTCGAGCACGCCGGCGAACTGGAGCCAGCGGTTCACCGGGTCGTAGGTCAGGCGGGATTCCAGGGTGGGCGGGAGATCGTCGAAGTACTCCTTCCCTCCGCGGGCCGTACGCTTGATCGAGTCCGGGATGCTGTTGCTCGGGGCGAGCACCAGGGTCCGCACGCTGAGCGGGTCGTAGAGCCGCGCGAGAGTGTTGAGCGGCGGTTTGCCCGAGGGATCGAGGGGATTCCATCCGGGCGAGAGGTCGTCATAGATGACCTTCACAGACGCCATTTTGCGGATGGAAGGCATCTCGTTTTTCTCGTCGAGCAAGGTTTCGCCGATCTGCAGGACGGGTGTCTTGGGCCACTCGATGGTGTAGGTGACTTCGATGGAGGTCCCCTGCACGCCTTCGCCTGCATTGGGTCCCGTCAGCGATCCCGCCTCGCGCCGGTCCAGCCAGGCGACACATTCGCCGGGTTGTCGCGCAGGCTTCCCGTTGAGTTCGAGATCATAGAAGAAGTCCGGCTGCAGCGGGTAGGACCAGCGCACGCGGATTTCCCCGGGCTCGCCGAAGGTGCCGGCGGCGCGGGAATAGAGAGTCCCCTTCCAATCCTCCCACCAGGCCCCCGCCGATCCCTTCGATTCGGCGCAGGTCGTCAGCAGGTTCAGCGGGTACGGGGGCTTGATTTCGGTTCCGGCGGTGCCGGTGAACTGGAACCAGTTGGTCGCGTCCTCGGCGACGACCTTGTACACCCGATGCCGCCACTGGGAGGCGGCGACGTCGCGGTACTTCAGCAGGGCGTACGGTTCGGAGACGGGCGGGGTGACGCGGTCATTGAGATCATTGCGAAGCGCGAAGAAAGCGTTGCCGTCGCCTTTGTTGGCGGGAGCCACAAACGCGTGTTCCTCGTTGGGATTGAACCCCGCGAACCCACGGAGCGGCTGGCTGTAGGCATGCGGACTCACATAGGTGTCGGGCAGCGGTCCAGAGCCTTTGCCACTGGCGATGACGATCTTGTCGACCACCTCTTCGCCCGGCCAGTTCACGGTGTAACGCACGGGCACGCTGGCCCAGGCGACGCCGATGCGGCTGATCCGATACCACACGACCACCAGGTCGTCGTGAGTGGCGACGGTGTCGAGGTTGACCGGGACGATGGCGCCCAGGCGGGTCGCCCGATCGTAGGCACGATTGAGACCCAGACCGTCATAGAAGGCGTTCTCGAAGAACACGAAGCCGGTTTTCCCATGATAATCCTGGTGGCCCGGCTTTCCGGCGGCGGGGGGATCCGAGAGGACCTCGCCGACGGTGGCGTTCCGGTTCAGGAGAAGGCTGGGATGATCCCAGGGCATGGTGCGCACCACTTCGAAGTAGGGACGCTGGTTGGCGGGGTTGAGCTGGGACCCGCGCGTTTCGTAGTACTGGACGACGCTGTAGGCCGGGTTGCCGGCCGTGAACGTCTTGGAGGTGGGATCGACGACCCCGTTGCCGCCGGCGGTCTGGTAGGCGATCCCGCTGAAGCTGTGATCGAGCGCGACGTCCTTGGGTTCGATCTCGACCGGTGCACCGGCGATGTGGATCACCGGGTCCTTGGGCCAGACGCTGATGCCCTCGACCACGATGCGGTCCGTGTTGACCTGGATGTTGGTTCCGGTGCCGGTGGTGTTCTGGTTCGAGGTGAACCATTTGATCCGCGCCGCCACGGGCCGAAGGGCGTAGAGCTTCCGTTCGTAGGCGCTCCAGTGAAACGAGTTCTGCGGCGTGTCCCCGTCGACCTCGCCGAGGAGTTCGATTTCCGGGAACCGCTCGACAGCGCCCTCCGGTCGGGCGATCTGCTTGCCGATCACCCAGGCGGGCACGGCGAGAAAGGCGCGGCGCTTGCCGGCCTTGGTGCCGGCGCCGACGATCGCGCCCGAGGTGTTGATGGCACGCGCCTCCTGCAATTCCCAGCCGCTGGCGCTGAACTCGAAGTCCGTGACCTGTCCGGCCTCCACGATCCGGGTGTCGTGAATCAGGTCGTTAAGATCCCGCATCAGACCGGCGGTGTGCAGGAAGGCGCGGCTCTTGGTCGCGCGGTCCGCCTTGCCGACAACCTGACCGAAGTTGTTGATGTCCCAGGCCTCAGACAGCGAGCCGTCGGGCAGCAAGCCGAGGTTGCGCATGGCCCCGCTCTCGTAGACGAACGCACGCCGGGGACTGGTCTCCGCCTTGTTGGGAGAGGAATAGCCGACGATGAGGCCGCCGTCATTGATGGCGGTCGCGCGCGAGTCGTCGTGGGCCGGAACGAGACCCGTCAGGGTGCCGAGGTTGACCAGCGTGGCCCCGTTCCAGAGGAAGGCGCGGCTTCGGCCATCGGGCGCTTCGCTGTAACCGACCACCCGGCCGAGGCGATCGACACCCAGGGCCTCGGAGTTGGCGGCGAAACCGGTGAGAACACCGAGATCGATCATGGCTCCGATGGGCGGCAGGAAGAAGGCGCGCCGGAACCCCGTGCCCAGGCGGAACGAACCCACGACGTCGCCCCCGTTGTTGATGTCATAACCGACGCTGTCGGAACCGGTGATACGGGCGCCGAGTCCGGTCAGAAGCCCGTTCTGCCACACGAACGCATCGCGCTGGGCCCCGGGGGTCTGCCGGAAGAAGCCGGTGACCATGTTGGTGCCATTGATGCCGAAAGCGGTGGCCAGGCGCGTGGGGTCGAGATCCTCGGCAGCGCCGGTGCCGGTCAGTCCTCGGTTGAGGAGTGCATGACCATCGGTCGGCTGGCTCTGCGCGCCACCCACGGACCAACCGTTGTCATTGACGTCATTTCCAAAGCTCTGGTTGAGGAGCCCCAGGTCGCCGAGGTCCACCAGGGCGTAGGCGGGCTTTGGATCGACGCGAACCTTGAAGGACAAGGTCGCGGTGCCGGCGGGAACGGAGCTGTCGGTGACGATGAGCGTGATGGTTGCCGTGCCGATCTCGCCCAGGGCGGGCGTCACCTGAATGTTGCGGACCGCACCGCTCCCCCCGAAGACGATCTGACTCGCCGGCACGAGGCGGGTGTCGCTCGAGATGGCCGACACGATGAGACTCGAGGCCGAGGTTTCCTCGTCATCGATGGTGAAGGAGATCTCGCCGGTGCTCCCGTCCTCCTCGATCACGCGATTGGAGATGGGCGTGACCGTGGGCAGGTCGTTGAGTTCCTGGACAAGGATGGGAACGGTCACGGTGTAGGACTCACCGCCCGAGCCGTCGATGATCTTGTAGCTGAAGCGATCCGGGCCGTTGTAGGCGTTGGTCGGTGTGTAGATGAGGGGATTCTGGGTGGGATCACTCCAGGCGGCAGTGCTCCCGGCGGCGAGCACCACGGCCCCGCGGCGGAGCGTGCCGTTGGCCGGCAGCGTGACGATCGAATAGCTCACCGGCGTCCCGCCCGGCTGAGACAGCATGTTTTCGATATCAAATCCGGGAAGGAAGATGGGCGAAGCCGCCTCTTCATTGACCACAAACGTCCCCAGGGTGCTGGCCGCCGAGGATGGGCCGCGGGCGACACCGCCGATCAGCGTGCCCGCGTTGTTGCCGCCTTCCACCGCAGCGAAGTCCACCACGGTGGAGCCGATGCCCTCCGCGAAGGAGTAGAAGGCCACGAGGTTGGGCACCACGACGGGCACTCCCTGTTCGAGACTTTGGATCTCCGCCAGGGTCAGCGCGCGATTCCAGTAGCTCAGGTCGTCGAGACCCGCGGCAAGCTGGTTGGCGGGGAGGTTGAACCCGTTCCCGTAACAGCCGAACTGAAGCGGCTGGGTGGTGGTGGTGGCGCCGGCCGTGCCGTTCCATCCCCGAACCCCGGTCTGCGCGCCGTCGACAAAGATCCTGCCGCCCGAAGCGTCCACGCTGAAAGCGACGAAGTGCCAGCGTCCGTCGTTGATCTCGCCGCCATCGAAGCCGACGCCACCATCCCAGACGTTGTTCGGGCCGTCCCGGAAGTACCACGCCTTGAGACGACCGCCCACGACTCGGAAGGTCCAACCGTTGAGGGAGCCATCGGCATACTTGGACGCGATGGCTCCATCGGTATCGGTGGTTCTCAGCCATGCCGCGACGGTCATCGGGTAGGCATTGAACGCGACGTTGTGCGGGACGCTCGTCCGGTCGTCGACCCCGTCGAAGACCAGGCCCGCGCTTTCGTGACGGTTTGCGTACCCGGCTCCGTTGCGGAGCGTCGCGTGGCTCCTGCCGCCCAGCGCCGCGTCGTCATAGGCGGTGAGTCCCTGACGCTCGTCAAACGGGTAGTGCACGAGGAGACCGCTCTCGTCCCCCCGCAAGGGGACGTTCATGCGACTCTGGATCTCGACGTCGGACAGGGCGCGATTCCAGATGCGAACCTCGTCCAGCATGCCGTTGAACGACGCCTCGCCACCGCCGGGGACTGCGCCGATCCAGATCTCCGGGGTGGCCATGTCGAAACCGGTGAGGGACGGGATCTGCCCGACCTTGATGCCGTTGACGAAGACGGCGAACTGCGCGCCGTCCCAGACCGCCGCGAGGTGTGACCACTGGCCAATGGCCAGGGGAACGTCGGCGACCTGGGCATCGCGACCCCAGGCCCCGATCTGGAGCGTGCCGTCGTTCCTGAGCAGCCAGTGATGCCCGCTGCCCGCCGAGCCAAGCTGCAGGATCCACTGGCGGGAAGCCGGACGGACATTGGGATAGACCCAGGCTTCGATGGTGTGCGGCGCGTTGCCCGTGGGCATGCCGATGCCGCTCGCGTAAGCCTGGTCATCCGCGCCGTCCAGGCTGAGAACCGTGGGCATGCCCGCGATCGGGAGGTCGTTGGCAGCGGTGACGGTGAGAACGAACGACCTGGTGTCGGACGCCCCGGACGGATCCCGGACGGTCACGGTGAGGGTGGTGGTGCCGTACAGATGCGGAGTGTGGGTGATCGCCAGGGTCCGGCTGTTGGACGTCCCGGAAGGGATGATGTCGGCATCGCGGACGAGCCCCTGATTGGAGGAGGTCGCCGTGACGGTGATGCCGCTGGCCGGCGAATCCACATCGGTGAACGAGACGATCGCGGAGAACGGCTGGTCCTCGATCATGGACTGATTGGCCACGGTCAGGACCGGCGGGTCGTTGATGGGGTCGACGGTCAGGCGGAGGACGCTGGTGACGGACTTTCCGCCCTGCGAGGCGACGACGGAGATGTCGGTGACGCCGGTGGCGTTGAGCGCGGGCACGACCGTGAGCCGGAAGGTGTTCGTGGTCCCGGTGGTGCTCGTGCGGACCACCGAGAGTTGGGTCGACCCATTGAGGACGAGCGCCGGGTTGCTGGAGGAGGCGGTGACGGTGGTGCCAGCGATATCCTCGAGGTCACTGACCCGGAAATCGACGGCGTAGGACAGGTCTTCGAGGATGCTGGCCGCGGTGGGCAGTGCGGTGATGACCGGGGCATCGTCGACCTGGGTGATGGTCACCGGGACGGCGCGGCTGCTCTGGACGGCGGCCCCGTCGTTCGCGTTGATGTTGAAGGTGACGGTCCCGGTGGCGTTGGCGACCGGGGTGTAGGTCACGCGCCATTCGGTGCGCTGGGTGGGGAAAATGTAGAACGAACTGACCAGGGTGACCGTGATTCCCGAACTGGGGACCAGTGCGGCGTTGGCGCTGGTGACGGTCGCGTTCCGGTAGATGCCCCAATTGTCCACCTTGAAGGTGAAGGAAGATGGGGTGTCCTCGGCGGACGTCGCGCTCCCGGGGACGTCGTACAGCTGGGCGCGGGCGCCAAGCCCGAGCAGCATCAGGAACGGCAGGACGAGACGGCGGAGGGATCGTCGGGCGCGGAGCATGGGAGAATCGCCGTAATGCATGGGGAGCATGGGAGTCGGGGCGAAGAGGTTCATGGAGTGGACGGCGGATTGAGCTCAGCGACTTCGTTGATTCGTTTCAGGCGGAAGGTGCCCTGGACCTGGATCGGTTCCCGGTGAAGTCCGGAGATCGTTTCGCGGTACGTGCCGGCAAGATTGCCGTACCCGTACTGCGCCACGGGCGCGCCGCCGCGGCCGGGATCCGTCGCGGCAATTTCAAGAGTGATGGCCCGCTGGATGGCGAACGCCTCGGCCTGGTAGTCCTCGAAGCGCGCATCGAGGTTGTCGTGGTCGGGATGGAACCGGTGCTTGAAGGGATTGGTCGGAAATTCCTCGCTGAGACTGATGGTTCCGGTGACCGCGCTGCCGGTCCTGAAGGTGCCGGAGAGAGGAAGAAACTGGTTGGTCCCACCGGGTCCGGAGCTTGGGAAATCGAAGCCGATGCTGCTGTACCGGCGTCCGGCGAGGGAACCGTCGCGGAGCGAGACGCCGGAGAATTCCCGTAGACGTGCTGGATCGGTCACCAGGACGTACCGGCCGGGGACATCCACCTGAAGGCGGCCACCCGCCCCGGGGCGGTAGGTGCCATCGCGCCACATCTGGGTGACTTCGCGGAGCAAGCGTGCGTTGCCGCTGGCGTCGACATGGATGAGGAGGCGCAGGTTGAACGAGGACCGGGTGGGCGTGGGAACCGAACTTCCGCCCGTGCGCACCACTTCGAGCGGGGTGCCGTCGGAGGCGAGGCGATTGGGGGTGAGGGTCCCGGAGTGGGCTTCGCTCACGCGATCCACGGAGGCGACCCCGACCCAGAGTCCGACATGCCCTGCGGCCGTCCCGGCGGCGGGCACGCGGTCCGCTCTCACCGGCACGAGGAACCGGGTTCCGGCATTGTCGCGCACCTCGAGAATGGACTCGTAGACATCGGTCGTGAGGTTCTGTCGTCGGAAGGCGATGCGAAGCTCCCGGCTCTGGCCAGGGGCGAGATTCTGCACGAGCAAGGCTGGCAGATCGGTCCAGCTCTGGCCGTTGGTAGGTGAAAAGGTGGCGTACGCGAGCATGGGAGAGGCCGGGGCCGGCGATTCGCCGAGGGTGACGTTCAACGACCCTGTGCGAAGATTCTCCAGCGTCACCTGGTACTCACCGACCTGACGTCCGAAATCCAGACCGACGCCGCCGATCGGAAGGTGCAGTTGGAACGGCGCGACGTAGTCGGAACCGCCCTCCGAAAACACCCAGTAGGCGACACCGTGCTGCATCAGGGCCGACGGCGCGACGGTTTCCCACGCGCCGGACGCGTTGAGGCGGTACACGGACCGCAGCTGGCCGGTCGATGCGACGAAGTGCGCCGACGATGGGCGGAAGAAATCGCCGAAGGTAGGCGGGGCGCCGGGATCCACGGGGAAACCGCGCAGGTTGTAGGCATCCGCCTTCCAGGCGAGCGTCCGCACCACGGGGCGACCGGTCACATTGAGGGTGGTGGCCGAGGTCACCTTGACGAGGAACGCCCGGCCGCCGGGGATGGCGAAAAGATTGTTGGCGATTGCCTCGGGTCGGCTGGCCGGCGTCCATGCCAGCCACTGGTCGCGGTTCCAGACGGGCTCGCCTGCGTTCTGGATGAAGTCGATGGCCGGCAGACGGTCGCGAAACGTCCAGACACTCTCGACAGGGAGCCCGGCGAACACGGTGGCGGGCACGTCGTTGGTGGGCTGAACCTCGAGCCAGATGGAGTTCCAGCCGGCCTGGAGGTTGAAGGTCTGGCGGACCAGCGACGCGGCGCGCGCGCCCTGCGTCGAGGCAACCAGGCACAGGGCCAGCAACGCGTGGCGCCAGAAGGACCACGATGCGGTGGGTGTGGGGGAGGTTTTCATCCTGTTTCAGCGAAAAGTGATCGGGAATCCGTGAGCCGACGGGATCATCGGGCGGGAAGAGGGGGAGGCGTTTGAGCTGCGGCGAGGGAGGTCGCCGCCGGAAGAGCCACGCGCTCGAGGGCGGCCATGCGAAGGTCGATGGACAACCCCGTCCGCTGACTCTCCTGAAACGCGGTTTCGGCCGCGTCGCGTCGCTCGCGCAGCAGGCGATGCGAGATCTGTGGACCGACTTCCGACAGGGGCCTCAGGGTGGCGCTCTCGCGGTCCGTCAGACGCACGAGGTACGCATCGCCTTCGGCGTAGATCACGGGACTGACCGCCCCGGGTTCCTCCAGCGAAAACATTGCCCGGGTCACCTCGGCCGGCCACGGCAGGCCCCGGGCAGACCGGTCGATCCATCCGACATCGCCTCCGGAATGCCTCGAGACGCGGTCGTCGGAGTGTTGGATCGCCAGTTCCGAAAAGCGCTGTGCTCCCCCTTTCACGGCGTCGTCGCGCATCCGCTCCGCCTTCTCCCGAAGCGCCACCTGCCGCTCCGGGGTCGCCTTGGCAGAACCCGCGACTCGAATCAACGCCGCGCGGACCCGCGCCGGGGCGCTGAATTCCGAGGCGCGCTCGTGGTAGACCTCCTCGATCTCCTTCGGCGTCGGCGTCGGCAGGCGGTCGAGGTCCGGCCCCTTGTCCGCCTCGTACCGGGCGATGAGCAACTGCTCGATCTGACGCCGGACCTCCGGCTGCTGTTCGTACCCGGCGGCGATCGCCCGTCCCAACAGAATCTGGTGGCGCACCAGATCGTCGAGCGCGGCCTGGCGATCCGCGGCGGTGGCGGCCCGCCCCGCCGGACGCGGCCTGCGCGCCAGTTCCTGTTCGACGTCGCGCACCGTGATGACCGTCCGCCCGTCAATGCGGGCCACGATGTCGGCCTCGGCGACCGCGGACGTCTCACGGGAATTGCATCCCGAGCCGAGCAGAAGCACGGAAGCGACGCAGATCGAAGCGAGGAGAACCCGGGTCGAGGTCGATGAATGGTGGAGGTTTCGAGTCATGGAAGGAGTGCGCTTCAGATCCCCGATCCCATGATCGCTGCGAGCTGGTGGAGGTTGTTCTTGAGGACGTAGGCCAACGCCCCGGCCGACCTCGCGGCTTCCCGGAGCGCCGGCTCATCCCAGTTGGACACCACGACAATCCGGGCACCGGGATGATGCGCGCGGATGGCGGCGGTTGCGGCGATGCCGTCCACCGGTTCCATGCGGTAATCCATCGAGACCCAATCGGGCCGCGCCCGTTCGTAGCA